>CAIRCR010000293.1 GCA_903877065.1 uncultured Pseudomonadota bacterium | reverse complement strand
TTGCTATGAAATCAGCGCACCAATCAACGCAGACATAGCAGATAAGGTCTACCAAGCCGCACTCAATAAAAACCTCTCTGTGGCTCAAATTAAGGCTGAAATTTCTAAAGCTAAGGGATTGCTACCAGAAAGTGTAAATGAAAGCAGTAGTGAGCCAGAATTGATGCCTTTAGAGGATATTTCGAGGTTCATGGAACAGGTATTGACTGATATTGCTCAATTACCTAAAGCAGATGCTATTCGTGTACTTGATGAATGTAAGAAAAAAATAAAGTCGAATTAAAGAATTTGCAGTACGCTACCCTCCTTTTCCAATTCACAACTCAAGTGTATGTTTCCATTTAATGTAAATTTAGCCACTTTTGGACGGCATGAAACGTTTTCTTTACGATATTCGTGGCTTACTAAAGGTTTTCAAGCTGTGCAAAAAAATTCCAAAATTTTCTCTGATGATCATGCCACAATCGAATTGGGTGTTGGAAAAAACATGGTTAATGCCATCAAGTTTTGGTTGCGTGCTGCTGCGATAATTAGTGAAGAAAAAGGCGATATTTCAACAACTGAATTAGGCAATTTGTTATTAGCTGAAAATGGTTTTGCCCCTTACCTTGAAGATGAAGCAACGATTTGGTTAATTCATTGGCAGATTGCAACCAATGCAGAATTAGCTACAGCATGGTTTTGGTTTTTCAATTGTTTTCACAAAGTTGAATTTAGCAGTGATGAAACAAAGAAGGCAATTAGTCAATTTGTTATTGAAAAATTAGATGGCAAGCATTCAGATAAAACGGTTCAACAAGAAATCGTTTTGCTTTTGCGAATGTATGCACCTTTGAAAATTTCCAAAGGAAATTCAGTGGATGAAATACTCGATGCGCCGCTACTAAAAACCTATGAAAATCCATAAAATCTATTTTTTTCTAGTATCTATTCACACCGTCAACGCAGAAGCTACGATAAAACTGTAGTCTTACTCTCTGCTCTTGTGTACATTTAAGGTCAGGCTGTAAGCGTGTCCAGACCGTATTTATTCAAATTTAGTGCAGCATTAAAATCTCTGTCTGAGCTAAATCCACATTCGCAAGTAAAAATCCTATCTGCGAGCGTTAAATCTGTTTTGATTTTTCCACAACAAGAGCAGGTTTTACTGCTAGGAAAAAAGCGATTTGCAATAACAACGACGCAGTTTCTCAGCTTTGCCTTGTATTCAATCATCTGCCGTAAATAACCAAAACCCGCGTCGCTTATGGCGCGGCTAAGTTTTCGATTTTTTACCATGCCTTTGACATTCAAATCTTCAATGGTAATCAGGTCAAAGTTTTTGGTCAGATAATCCGACAATTCATGCAATAAGGCTTGTCGTTGGTTTGCAATGCGAAAGTGAAGTTTTTGAATCTTGAGCTTGGCTTTCGCTCGATGGTTTGAACCTTTCACTTTCTTTGCTAAGTTGCGTTGAAGTTTTGCCAATTTTTTGAGGCTTGCTTTCAACTTTTGATTGGCGGCAAACACTTTTCCCGTGCTTAAAACCGCCAATTCTTTGATACCAAAATCAACGCCTACCGATTTTTGACGGTCAACATCGTTTGGATTGTAATCGTCGGTATCGACCAAAATCGAGGCGAAGTATTTGCCAGCGCGTTTGGTAATCGTGACTTGTTTTGCTATGCCTTGAAAGCGTAACGGCTGACGCATTTCAATTTTCGTTTTCAGTTTTTCAATGCGTAATTCACGTCCGATAACGTCGAACTTTACAGATTCACGCAACGCAAAACTATCGCGCAAATCCTTCTTTTTGAAGCGTGGAAAACCTGCTTTTTGTTTCGCTTTCACACGTCTAAAAAAGTGTTTGAAAGCATTATCTAAATCGTCAATCGCATTGCGTGTGACGCGGCTTGAAACTTCGTTGTACCACTCGAATTCTTTACGAATTACGTTGATATAGTGTTGATAACCTTCTGCCTTTGACCATTTATTTTCAGGCTTTGAAAAATGCGCCAACAACTGATTAAAGCAATGGCGTTTTGAACCGCAGGCTTTATCCAAGTACACTACTTGCTCAGGTGTTGGGCGTAATTCAATCTTGTGTGCCAGTAACATGGTCTTTTTCTATTTCACTCGCTACTTCGGTTAGTTTATCCATCAACTGTTTATTTTTGCGACTTCGTGAACGGAAACAATCCATATTATTTCTGCAAGACGAGCCGATTCCAAAGAGAGAAAACGTTATGAAGAATTTAACCGATAAATTTCCTCCACTCACTCCAGCGCAACAGGGCGAAATTTCTGCTTTGCAAGCAATGCCAGATGAAAGCATTGATTACAGCGACATTCCGCCTTTGACTGAAGAATTTTGGCAAAATGCAACTCGCAATCGATTTGCCAAAAAAGCTAAAAAAACCGCTAACGTTCGTTTTGATGCAGACGTTTTGCAATGGTTAAAAAAATCCAAAGGCAAAGGCTATCAAAATCACCTTAACGCTATTTTGCGTTCAGAAATGCAAAAAGAATTTGAACTACAACATTAAACGATGACGACAAAATCAACATTGGCATTTCAGGCGGCAAAGACAGCGCGGCACTTGCGATTTATATCCGTGACCGTGAG
>CAIRCR010000292.1 GCA_903877065.1 uncultured Pseudomonadota bacterium | reverse complement strand
GTGACAATTTATGTTGTTTTAAAAATAGACAACTAATTGATTTTATGCGTTATTAAATAATTAATTGCAAACTCGTCAACGTTTTTCAATTAATAAACTCGATGATGAGTTTTGATTTAATTAATTTTGATTGGGAATATGACTCATAGATGTTGAACGCAATAAAGCCCAAGCGCCTTATCAACTAAGACACTTGAGCTTTTATGTAGGGGAAGTAACGAATTACTTGGTTGATGTTGGAGCTTGAAGCGTGACAGGCACAGTTGTTAAGCTTGGCGCTGTAATCAAACAATTGCTGATTGGCGTAATAGTAATAGACGCATGAGTAGACTGCGTTGTGATTGCATTTGCTTTGGTAGGCACAATAGCAATGGGTGCAGAAGCAGAATTTGACTGACTTTTCACGTTTAAAACAATATCTTCAATGACATCTAAAAGTTTACGATAGTCAGGTAATTGCTGTAACTGAGTACTAATTATGTTTAGCACTGTTGCAGATGAAATAGTGACTTGCTCAGCCTGCAATATGTATTCAATACGGGGTATCCAGTCTTGAGCAGTTACTGGCTTTAATTCAATATCATAGCATCGCGAACGTAATCCTATGTCCATATTCCAATAATCATTCGTTGTGAAGATGAACTGGGCATAATTTACATACTTATCAATTTGCTTACGAAATTCCTTGCTAACTTTAGTGTTAAAATCTACTTCATTTAGTACAAAATAATCGCGTTCTTGTTGACACAATGCTTGGTATGAATAAAAGTATCTATTTTCAAAGAATTTAACCACGTCAGCAACTGTATCAAATTGATCTGTTAACATGTTTATTGGACTTACAGCTTGATTTTCCATTGCACAAGGCAATAAACTGGCAATTGATGTTTTGCCTAGACCATTTGTACCATGCAATATTAATGGGGTTTTTTTATTACCATTAACATAGTGATTTAATCTTGTTCTGACAGATGGATCAAGCACTATTTCATCTAGTGTTTGTGGCGCATATTTAATTGTAAAGCTCATGATGAATTCCTTTTAAGTGAAGGATTAAGCGGAAGGATTGCCTTCCGCTTATGGAGCGGATGAAAAAATTAAGCTGCCATAGCTAATGGAGTTTCAGTGTTTACTTGATTGAGAATTGCTTCTTGCACAGCATTATTGACAAGCTGAGTTGTTTGATTGTTAAAATTTACATAAGTTCGCTTTTTATCAAGCTCTATCTGAGCTATTGCAATTTTGTCAATTGCACTGTCAATCATAGAGCGCGAAGCATTTGGAACGACGCTAAGCACTTGTGTTTCACCAGTACGTAAAGTTTTGCCAATTAACAAGGTATATTCACCAGTGTCGGTGTGAACCAATAACTCAGATTTAGGAAAGAAGGTTTGTGATTCTGGATTAGAAAAAACATTTTTGACTTCTTCAGTTTTGGCTTTAATCTGATTGTATTTTTCTTGGACCTCAGGATTTAAGCCTTTTTTAAGAACTACTTCTTCAATGCCCCCAAATTTTTTAACCCAAGCGGCAAATGTGTCTTTCGTTACATCTAGCTGAAGTGCAATAGAAATTGCACGGGTGTAAGATTTAAGACGACGATTTTGCTTGCCAAATACGTAGCAGACAATCAAGCTTATAACTGATGAGTGCTTTTTTAGATCAAAATCTGCGTTAGTTAACTCCAATTTAATTCTATCCAAAATTGCTTTTTCAGCAGGCTCACCTTTGATTGAATTGTAAATATCTAAGCATTCGGCCAATAAGCTATAGAGCTGATTATTAGTTTCGTCAAAGTCTTTTTGCCATGCTGCGCGTATGACGGATAAGTTGTCTAACTTTTGGATAGTTGCTGTAACTGCAGAGTCGTGATTTACTTTTGGTCTTGCCATGATTTTTCCCCGTATATAAAGTGGATGCTGACGCAACAACGCGGCAGCAAGTGATGTAAAATACTGCGTGTTTTGCAGTGTGTTTAGTTTAGGGAAAAAGTCCTTACACTAGCACTTCCATTTTTATCAAAATATAAAGGTGTTAGTATTTTTCTCTATGGCAACCAAAAAAATAACAGTGGGATATGCCCATAACAGTCATCCACGCTTTGGCAGAAAGTATGACGATGCAAATCCACCTATATTAACGATTCAAAGTCCTTATTATTGGTGGTTCAAGTTTCTGCAATTAAATGAAGACTACAAAGCAACTTGCTTAGCTGATGGCGTAGGTGAGTATTCTGAGATCTATGCAGATTTGGGAAATGTGCATGGGATTGATTTTAAGAGCTGGTGGGATGAGAAAAGGGTCTTTTTTGCAGAGCAACCCAAAAAATACAAAATGGTCATCGCGCAAAGTCCAGAAGAATTAGCACCTTTCAATAGTGAAGATGCGTTGAATGTCGTCGTCCCGTTAGATTGGTCACAACGCAGTCTGAGAAAGAAGTTCAATTCACTCGTACTCAGCAAAGTTGAGCCTAGTAAACGTGGATTGAATTTAGATAAAAGCACGGCCAAATATAAATTGAGTGGGCGTTGGCATATTGAGGCAATGGAACATGCCTACCATGTTTACGTGCTTAAGCACACTGAGCAGGAAGACACTAAGAAATTGGCATGGGCAGATATTGCAATACGCGCTAAGCTCAAAGTTGCCAAGGACATGGATGAAGGGAAAATTACTAATAAAACAGCAGATGAGCGTCGCGTGGCCACAATTGTTGTGATTAGAGATTACAAGCGTGCATTAGTATTAATTGAAAACGCAGCTTCTCTATCATTTCCTTATAAAAAGTGAAGGCCTTAAAATCTGGCAGTTCTATAGCGTAATCAAAAAATAAAAATAAAACTCGTCATCGTTTTTCAATTAATAAACTCGATGATGAGTTTGTATTTAAATATCAGGTAATCTGAAAATAGTGTTCTAAATTAACGCAACTGCCTGACGCTTCATATCATCATTTACATCAATATATCTCTGTGTAGTAGAAATATTCGCATGACCCGCAAGTGAAGCAAGTACGCGAACGCCAACACCTTTAGCAGCAAGTGTTGTAATAAATGTACGTCTGCCTGAATGTGAACTTGCACCATCAACGCCTGCTTTCTTGTATAACCAAAAGAAATGCTGCGTTAGCGTATTAGCTGTAAAGCCTTTGCGCTTTTGGGTGTAGAAAAAAGGCTCTGTGGCATTTGCACAGGTTAATTCTTTGGCGTAACTGCTTAGCTCTTTTTGTAAGCGTTCATTTACAAACACAGTGCGTGCATGTTTGCCTTTGGTTTGCTCAGGTAGCAAGCGAATTTCATTTCTGACTTGATGACTTTCATCCATAACATCGCAGTAGCGCAGTTGAGCAACTTCGCCGACACGCAAACCTCCCCAGCAGGTTAATAAAAACATCGCCCGATTACGTTTGGCGTGTTTATCTAGCGCAATGATACCTAGCACTTTTTTTACTTCTTGTGGTGTTAATGTTTTTGCTTGTGACATGTGTTTTTCTCCAAAATCAAATAAATACTGTGTGTAAAGTATATTTTCATATGTTTCGAAATCGCAACCGAAATGTCATATTTATTAACCACTTGAAATCATTAGTGATCCAGCTAGAACCAAAGAGAATACGCATTAGCTTTGGTTTTTTTGCATTTTGCATTGCTTACCTATCTGATTGCGTCTTTTCATTTAAAAAAAGCAGCACGCATTTTTGAGCAATTCAAACTCGTCTGTGTTTTATACTTATTATATAGGCGATAATTTGAGCGTTTTTCTGAGCTAGCTGTTTTAAGCAGAGCAATCCCATAATTTTCCTTTAATTCAGAATTGCTCTAACTGATCAAAATTAGTCAAAATCGATATTGCACGAAAAGATTACGTTTAAAGCAGAATTGAATAATAGAGAGCGAACTCACGTTCACTCTTTGTGTCGCTTACGCTCACACTATTTTTCTTCTTCTGAACATATTTTTTATGTTTGATTATTTTTGATGATTTATGTAGATTCGCAAGCCAAAACTTCCCCGTCCGCAAAGGAGAAGTAAAATGGGTTGGATTTTTATGTGAGTTCCTTAACCACCAACTTTTACAGCGTTACTATGGCGGTTGTCCTGTACCACTAGCTGCGTCTTCCATCAAAAGCGATTGCTTTCAATAACAACGGTATAGTTATACGCATAAAGTTGG
>CAIRCR010000291.1 GCA_903877065.1 uncultured Pseudomonadota bacterium | reverse complement strand
ACCCCCTTAACCTAAATTAAGCGGGTTCTTATTAAGCATCAAACACATTTCTAGGCAAATTATAGCCCTGTTTGGTGGCTCTTTGTAACCCGCAAGGAGCAAATTTTTATGAAAGCAGAATTGAATTTTACCAAGAGAAATGGAAAACATTTTCTTGACCCGCAAATGCCCTTAAATACGGATTATGGTGCTGGTGGTGCGAAGTTCTTAACAGGTGAGAAAGTGCCTGATGAGGCTAGAAACAAGCCTAAAGGCAACCACAATAATGCGCGACCAGAAGGCATATTTACATTTTCAAATGGTGATGAATTAGCCGTAAAAGCGAAAGCCCCGAATTATTTAATCAATGACATTTTAGAAACGGATTCACACGGCATTTTAGGCGGTGCATCGATGGCGTTTAAAACGTTTGTAGCGATTCGATTAGCGCATTCTATTTGCACAGGCAAACCCTTTGCAGGAAAGGAGGTTTTTGATGCGGACAAGGTGCTGATGGCTTGCGGTGAAGGTCAAGGCGCGTTATCACGTCGAATCAAAGCAGTTCAAATTGTTGAAGGGGATTTTAATAACAATCTGTTAGTGCTAAATGAACCCGTCAAAATCGACGATAAAGCCGATATGGCGCGATTAAAGTTAGCAATTAACGAATACAAGCCAGCTCTTTTTATTTTTGATACCTTTGCGAGTTTGGTAAGTGAAACCGATAAAAATAGCCCTAGTGATACAGGTAGAGCATTGCGTTTGATTAAAGAAACTTGTCGAAACAATCACACCAGTTCGCTAATCATTCATCATCACGGCAAAGATGTTGCAAGAGGCTTGCGCGGCGCGTCAAACTTCACTAATGACATGGATTTTTCGTTTTGCCTTGAGCGTGAAGCGGATTCAATGATTACCACTTTGTCATGCAGAAAAATGAAAGATGGTGATAACTTTGAAGAAATTCATTTAGAAGCCGTACCTGTTGAATTGGGTTTGATTCGTCAAGATGGCAAACCAGCCACGTCTTTAGTCATCAAAGAATCCAATGTTGCCCCCCTCAAAAAAACATCCAAGAAAATCACACTCAACGAAGAAAAGGTATTGCAATCACTTCGCAAAGCAATCGAGCGTGATGGCATATCACCGCCTAATTCAATCGTAAATTTGTTTGACGTTACTCCTGAAAACATCCCGCAAAAAGTGGTCAATATCGAGTTTTGGCGCGAGTTGGCTTACGACGCAATTACCGTTGATAGTGAACCTGAAAAAATTGCTAATGCCAAGAAATCTGCATTTAAGCGCAGTAGGGATTCACTCGAAAAGAATTATTTAATTGGCTTGCATGGTGGTTATGCGTGGCTGCTTTCGTAGTCATTAAAACCTAACAACTGGGTACGATACGGTACGAAACGGCACAATGTACCGCCGCGTATCTGTGGGTACGGTACGGTACACACCTCTATAAGAGGTGTACCGCGTACCCTAACTCGTACCAGCACCGATAATTACAGCAATAACAAGGCTTGCAGGGAATTTAAGAGCAAATTAACTGCAAAGTCATGAAAGGCTAAAAATAAGAAAATTTGAAGGCTAAAAAATGAATCCAGAAAATGAAATCTTTGAAGGTTGTAACAACAATCAAACAGAAAGTGAATTAAAGATGGAACCTTTTAAAATCTTTGAAGGTT
>CAIRCR010000290.1 GCA_903877065.1 uncultured Pseudomonadota bacterium | reverse complement strand
GTAATCGCAACCAAACCATCAGCATCGTTAATCGTTACCGTATTAGCATTTGTATTGACAGTTCCAAATAACGTAATAACGTCTGCACCTGAACCCGATGTAATCGATGCACCTGAAGCAAGAACTGTCGTAAAGGTCAATGTATCAATACCTGATCCACCCGTAACCGCAATCAAACCATCCGCATCCGTAATACTGACGGTATTCGCAGCTGACGTGACTAATGTAATAACGTCTGCCCCTGTTCCAGAAGTAATCGCCGCGCCACTGGCGAGAGCTGTTGTAAAGGTCAATGTATCAATACCTGAACCACCAGTAATCGCAATCAAACCATCCGTGTCGTTGATACTGACAGTTTGTGCGCCTGTAGTAGCTGCCAATAAAGTAATCACGTCCGCCCCTGAACCCGATGTAATCGATGCACCTGAAGCAAGAACTGTCGTAAAGGTCAATGTATCAATACCTGAACCACCCGTAATCGCAATCAAACCATCCACATCGCTAATCACAGTAATCGTGTTAGCGGCTGATGTCGCTAGTGTAATAACGTCAGCACCTGAACCTGAAGTAATCGACGCGCCACTGACAAGAGCGGTTGTAAAGGTCAATGAATCGATGCCTGTTGCGCCAGTAACCGCTACCAAACCATCTGCATCGCAAATGCTGACAGTATTCGCAGCTGATGTGTATAACGTAATGACATCGGCACCTGAGCCAGAAGTAATTGACGCGCCACTTGCAAGAGCCGCAGTAAAGGTCAATGTATCAATACCTGTACCACCAGTAATAGAAATCAAACCATCAGAGTCATTGATAGCTGTAATCGTATTCGCTGCTCCTGTGTATAACGTAAAAATATCAGCACCTGCACCCGATGTAATCGATGAACCACTCGCAAGAGCTGTTGTAAACGTTACCGTATCAACCAACGAACCGCCTGTGACTGCAATTAAGCCGTCAGTGTCGTTAATCGTAATGGTGTTAGCATAATCACCAAAGGTAATCGTATCTGAACCTGAACCACTGGTTACTGTGGTTGCTGTAACAGCTGCGGCAAAAGTTAAAGCATCAACCAATGAACCGCCAGTAACCGAAATTCCATCAACATCAGAAATTGTAGCGGTGTTGGCAAAACTACCAAAAGTCAAAAGATCGGCACCTGACCCCCCGACGATTGTTGCAGCCGTGACAGCCGCAGACGAGAACGTGAAGGTATCAAGACCTGAGCCACCACTAACACTGTCACCTGAGCCACCGATAATTGTATCTGCACCCGCGCCACCGGTAATGGTATCGGCCGCAGAACCACCAGTAATACTCGCTGTACCAGAAGTTGCCATTGCCGTCGCCAAACTTAAAGCGGCTGTTGCCGCGCTGTACATTGTGATGTTCATCACACCCGCAGCAGTATAAACGCCGCTGATAGTATCTGAACCGTAGCCGAAATCAGTAATCACATCCGTTGCGGTATCCGCTGGTGTGACAACAAACGTATCCGCATCTGCGCCACCCGTCACGCTATCTGCACCCAAACCACCCGTGATTGAATCTGCACCTGTACCACCGTCAATCGTATCGGCACCTGAACCACCAACAATGGTATCAGCACCAGAACCGCCAACAAGAGAATCAGCCGCCGCGCCACCCGTGATTGAATCTGCCGCAGAACCGCCTGTAATTGTCACTGCTGCTGTACCTGCGGTAATAATCAACGCTTCGCTTTGTAATTCAAAACTTGCACTCACAGCGGTTACAGTAATGTATTCAACATTAGTAAGGCTTGCGTCTGTCATTGCGGTAACTGTTGCGGCAACCGTTAATGTATCCGCCGTACCATCACCACCGTTGATAGTGTCTAAAACATCGGTAAAGGTAATCGTGTCGTTACCTGCCGCGCCATTGATACTGTCGTAACCTGCACCACCTGTAATCGTATCGTTACCAGAACTGCCTGTAATCGTATCTGCACCTGAACCGCCATCAATTGAATCAGCGGCAACGCCACCAGTAATCGAATCAGCACCTGTACTGCCAGTAATTGTAACGGCTGTTTTTCCAGCAGTGATAACGGTTGCTACACTGACTGTAACTGTTCCTGATGTTTCAATACCTGCCGCCGTTGATGTGCCACCTGTCATCGTGACATAACCTTTTGTGTCACGAATCCACGATAATGCGTCTGAACTGAAAACCGCGACTTGAGCTTCTGTAAATGATTCAAGTTGACCTGCGCTAGTTGTAGCCAATACCGCTAATTGTCCTGTAGTAATTGCAGGAACTGCTGATGTGGTCAATACAGGTAGAGCTGATGTGGTTAAACCTTTGAATACAGCAGGTTTCAATGTTTCGATAAAACTGCTGGTCAAAGCGGCTGTTTGAACGGTTGTCAAACCACCAATTTGCGCCGTACTAGACGTTAAAGCAGGTGCTTGATCTGCGGTTAAGGCGGCAATATCGCCTGTATCGAAACCAAGAATATTCAAACCAGGGATTGATTTTAAATCTATTGATGCAATTGCATCTGTAGTTAAAGCCGTCGCTTGCGTTGAAGTTAATGCTTTAACCGTTGCTGGTTTTAACGCTGCTGCGCCATCTGCACTAATTGTAGCAATTTGAGCGGTGGTCAATACTGCGGCTTGTTTTGAGGTTAATGCACCTAATTGATCTGCACTGGCAGAAGTAAATGCCGCCGTTGAAATCGCCGCTAATGCGCCCGTAGTCAACGCCGCAAAAGCTGGTGGTGCAATCACTGCAAAGTCTTCAGCTTCTAATGCTGCGGCTTGCGTTGATGTTAATGCTTTAGTCTGATTTGGTCCAAGAGCTGCCACTTGGTCTGCGGTTAATGCAACAATTGAGGCGGTGCTTAGACCAAGAATATTTTTTGAATTCAGACCGACAATTGAGTCAGGCGCAATAGCTGCCAATGCAGCCGTTGCCAATGCCCCGACTTGTGTTGAAGTTAGTGTAGACATTGCTTTTGCTGATAACACAGCCGCACCCTCAGCATCAATAGCTGCGATTGAAGCGGTACTTAAAAAGCCAAATTGCTCTGGTTTTAACGCGCCAACTTGTTCGCCAGTTAAATCAGAAAGTGATAACCCTGCCATGTTTGTTTTATTGAAACCAGCAATTGCTTTGATGTCCAATGCGGCAATCAATTCAGCAGATAATTCCGCAACTTTCGCTGACGTTAACGCACCAATTTCTGCTGCTGTAATTGCGGGTGCTTGATCTACTGTAAGCGCAGCCAATTGATCTGTTGTTAATGAACCAAATGTTTTCGGTGCAATCGCCGCAATGAATTTGGGATCCAAAATCGAAATAATATCTGTAGGTAACAATGCGAGTGCTTTGGATGGAAAAGAAACTGCTTGAGCAGTTGTAAATGCAGGAACTTGATCAGCGGTCAATCCAGCTGTTTGCACAGATGTCAACGTTCCCATTTGTGCTGGTGTCAACGCCTCGATTTGGGCTGGTGTTAACAACGCAACGCTTTCAGAAGTCAATAAATTAAGTTTTAAACCTGCTAACCCACCGACTACCTTTCCTGCACTGACCGATATTGCACCCAAATGATCGCCATCTAAAGCGGCTAATTGCGCTTTGCTTAAAGCCCCGACTTGAACCGACGTTAATGCCGCCATTTGCTCAGGAGAAAACGCATTGACTTGTTCTGTTGTTAACGTCGTAACTGGCAAACTTGGAAGCACTTTTACGCCAATTCCTGCTAATGCGTCAGCTGGAATGACTTTCAATAGTGGTGCGATAAGTGCTACGTTTTTAACTGTCAAAGTTGCTAAATGCTCTGCGGTTAAACCTGCGGCTTGTGTTTTAGAAAGCACAGCAAAATCTGCTGTGGTGAATTTAGCGAACCTAGCAGCAGTAATTTCAGAAATGTCTGTAGTTGCTGTAAGTTTGAATGCTGTTGTTGTTGCCATTGTTAAATCCTCGATATAAAAAATAAAAGGTTGATTGAATATGATGCTCTTCTGTTTTATCGGCAGAAAACGGTAAATCTGTTGCCCATCCTTTTGTAAATGCTACGCCACTCCATAAAAAAATTAAATTGCTTGTCGCCATACGGTAATTAGGGTTGGTTGTGACGACTTAAAAGCCTTACCTAGCTTGAATTTCCTTTGTTCCCGAAATGGACACGCGTGGTTCTAGCCACTGCTGTAAAAAATCCAAAAAACAACGAACTTTCGCTGACAAATACTTGCGATGTGGATAAACCGCATGAATATCAAGTGGTGGCAGTGCGTAACCTTCCAACACTGTTTTTAATTTTCCTTTTTCAATATCTCGCCGCACAACGTAGGTCGCCAAAACAACTAAGCCCAAACCATTCAACGCGGCGACGCGATTGGCTTCTGCCACGTTCGATTGCATTCGTCCTGACACGTTAATCGTAGTAAATCCCGTGCTTGTTTTGAACTTCCACTTATCTTGTGGCGCACTTGCCCAATTCACCAAACAACTGTGATTGACCAAATCTTCGGGAGTTTGAGGCACACCGTGTTTTTCTAAATAATCTGGAGAGCCACAAACAATCATCGATGAACTTGCTAATTTTCGCGCCACCATGCTTGTGTCGTCTAAATCTCCCAAATAAATCGCAATGTCGATACCATCATCAATCAAATCACCGTGCGTACTTTGTAAAATCATTTCGACGGTTAAATCGGGATAAATATCTAAAAACTCTGCAACGGCTCTTGTAATATGCGTCGCGCCAATCACGGGCGGCGCACTGATTTTTAACGTGCCACGCGGCTCGGTTTGTAAATGCGTAATTGCCGATTCCATGTCTTCAATATCAAGCAATACCTGGGCGCAGCGTTCTAAATAAGATTGTCCGATTTCGGTTAAACTCAAACTGCGTGTGGTTCTATTAAACAATCGGGTTCTTAATTCGGCCTCAAGAAACATGATGTGTTTGGTCGCCATTGCGCGGGAAATTCCCAATTCGCGTGCGCCACCAACAAAACTACCCGCTTTAGCGACACGCTCAAAAACTCTCATACTGCTTAATTTATCCATATTTTTCTCGCTTGTAATTCTATCTTGATTATAACGAATTTTACGCATCGTTATTACGACATTATTTTGTATTCCATTACCATTATGTGTGTTCAATGGTTATAATTACACGGCATATCACGCTGGTTACTTAATTCCGCAACCCTTTCTCATTAAAATCACTATTTTCATGACACACTTTTTCATTTCATGTGTAAATCAAATTTCAATGACTACACTTTTCCCTTTAATTTGTATCAACGCATGAAAAAAAAATCCAGTTTGTTTTCGAGCTTTTTGTTGTTATACACCGTCGTCGGTTCGTTTACGGTTGCAGGTGTTGCTTTTAAATTAGTTAGAGATGAAGTGCAATCCTCTCGCTATCAAGCGCATTATTTGTCTGAAATCAGCAAACAGCTTAGTTTTAAACTTGAAAATAAAGCGAGCAACTCTATTCGCTATCCAAATCATGGTCCTTATGACCGACGATTAGGCTATACATTGCTGTCAGATCAAATTGATCGTTTGCAAAAAGCAGGTTTTGGCATTACCGCACAAGCGAGTGCCTCACCCATGATGACGCAATTGATGGACGAATACGGTTTATTTCCGCTTTATCATGAAAAAAACCAAGCGGGTTTACGCTTAGTTGATGGCTCGGATAAGTTGTTATTTGCCGCCGCTTATCCGACTTACGGCTACCCAAATTTTGATGCAATTCCACCCGTCATTTTGCACACGTTGCTTTTTATCGAAAATCGAGAATTACTCAACGAAAATCGTAAACACGTCAATCCTGCCGTCGAATGGGAGCGTTTAGGGTTTGCGGTGTTGCAAATGATGGCGAAAAAATTAGGCGCAGACGTAAATGTTCCAGGTGGCAGTACGCTTGCAACGCAATTGGAAAAATATCGTCATTCGCCCAACGGTTACACAGAATCGATTGTAGAAAAAATTCGACAAATGGCGAGTGCGTCAATTCGTGCTTATTTGCTCGGTATCGACACACGCCAAATGCGAAAACAAATTGCATTAGCTTATTTGAATACCATGCCGCTTGCCGCATCTGAAAAATCGGGAGAAGTTCACGGTTTGGGTGATGGTTTGGTTTCATGGTTTGGTGCGGATTTTAAGGAAACCAATAAACTACTTGCCACTGAAGCTGTGCAAACACTCACGCCAAGTCCAGAACAAGCAAAAGCTTATCGGCAAGTGTTGAGTATTTTATTGTCACAACGCCGCCCGACGTATTTACTCGGCGCAGGTTATGACGCACTGCAATCGTTGACCGACAGTTATTTACGATTGCTGGCAACGCAAGGCGTTATTTCACCTGTGTTGCGTGATGCCGCATTGGCTGTAAAAATTGACCGCGTGCCAAAAAGTAGCACACATTATTTGTTTGTCACCGAGCAAAAAACTCAAAATGTACTTCGCGCTCGTTTAGCACAAATGCTTGGTATCAAAACCAATTACGATTTGGATCGTCTTGATTTAACGGTAAAAAGCACGCTTGATTATGGCATTCAGCAAGAAGTCACTGCCGCGTTGAAAAAATTGAGTGAACCTGAAAATGCACGCGCTGCGGGTTTATTCGGTGAACGAATGCTGAACGCAAATACACAACTCAATTCGATTGTTTACAGTTTGATGCTTTTTGAACGCAGCGATAAAGGAAACTTGTTGCGAGTTCAAACCGATAATTACGATCAGCCGCTTGATATTAACGAAGGAATTCGATTAGATTTGGGTTCGACGGCAAAATTACGCACATTGGTTCATTATCTCGAATTGATTGGTGAAATTTATCAAACTTATCAGGGACAAACGCCGTTAGTTTTGTCGAAAGTTCAAGTGCATCCGCGTGATTTTTTGTCAGCGTGGGTCATTGAACAATTACGCGCAAAACCAAAAATGACGTTGGAGGATATTTTAAATCAGGCTTTAGAACGCAAGTATTCGGCAAGTCCAGGCGAGTATTTTTACACGGGCGGCGGCGTTCATCATTTCAATAACTTCAGTGAAGACGATGATTTGAGAATTTTGTCCGTGCGTGACGCGCTTAGAAATTCGGTAAATTTGGTATTTATTCGCATGATGCGTGATTTAACTTACCATCATTTGTACAAACCCGAAGGCATTGCACGGTGGTTAGAAAATCCTGAAGATGATAAACGTCAAGAATACTTAGCACGTTTTGCAGACAAAGAAGGCTTAGTTTATTTGCGTCGTTTTTATGCGCGTTATAAAGGCAGAAGTACCGATGATAATTTAGAAACACTGACCCAAAAAGTGTATCCAAAGCCCTCACGTTTAACGATGCTTTATGAAGCGATTTATCCGCAACGTGATAGAGCGGCGTTGGAAGCGTATTTGAGAGAGCATATTCCCGCGTCTGTTTTAGTGACAGAAAATATCGACAATTTATTTTACAAATACACGCCCGATAATTTCGATTTACAAGATCAAGGCTACATTACTAAAGTGCATCCTTTGGAATTGTGGATAGTGCATTATTTGTCCGAACATCCAGCCGCAACACGCGACGAAGTGATTGCAGCGAGTACAGAACAACGTCAGGATGTTTATCGTTGGTTGTTTAAACACACGCACCGTTTCGCGCAACAACGTCGAATCATGACGTTGCTTGAAGATGATGCCTTCAAACAAATTCACGCGGCGTGGGAAAGGGTTGGTTATCCATTCGCATCGTTGACACCGTCTTATGCCACGTCGATTGGTGCATCTGGCGACCGTCCCGCCGCGTTAGCTGATTTAATGGGCATTATCAGCAATGATGGAGTGCGATTACCTGCTGTGCGTTTTTCAAATTTACATTACGCGCAAGCGACTCCTTATGAAACCATTTTGGATAAAACGCTCGAAACAGGACAACAAGTTTTGTTGCCAGAAGTAGCACGAGCGGCGCGTAGTGCGTTAATTGGCGTTGTTGCAAACGGTACAGCGGGAAGTTTGAATGGTGTTTATAAAGATGCACACGGAAAACTATTAGCCGTGGGTGGAAAAACAGGAACAGGTGATCATCGCAAAGAAAAATGGGGCGCAGGCGGACAATTGATTGAATCGAAATTTATCAGTCGTGCGGCAACATTTACTTTCTTTTTGGGTGACAAATTTTTTGGTGTAATTACCGCTTATGTCGCTGGTGAAAATGCTGAAAGTTATCACTTTACCAGCTCGTTACCCGTGCATATTTTGAAGTTTTTGGAACCTACGATTTCACCGTTGTTAAATAAAGCGAGTGCAGAACCCATTAAAACAATCGTTGCTGTACCAACGAGTACGCCTGTTTCTGAACCGTGATTAAAAATGTTATGCTACCAATCATATTTTTTCTTTCCTAAATTCACGAAAAAATGAGAACACGCCTTAAAATATGCGGTTTTACTGACGTTGATACTGCCGTCTATGCCGCGCAGTTAGGTGTTGATGCAATTGGTTTGGTTTTTTATAAACCAAGTTCACGTCACGTCAGTATTGAACAAGCCATTGCAATAACCAAAGCCTTACCGCCGTTTACATCCATTGTTGGTTTGTTTGTGAATGCACAAGAAAGCGAAATTCGTAACGTAATTTCACACGTTCCACTCGATTATTTGCAATTTCACGGTGATGAACCTGCGGCAGATTGTCGTATTTATGGAAAACGCTATATTAAAGCGGTGAGTATGAAAGCAGGTTTAGATTTTGACGCGCTAAACACGCAGTATCACGATGCAAAAGGTTTGCTTTTAGATGCTTACCATCCCGAAAAAAAAGGCGGCACAGGAACATCATTTGATTGGGAATTACTGCCAACAAAACGCCCTATTCCAATTATTTTGGCGGGTGGTTTAACGGCTGAAAATATTAAACACGCCATCCAAATTGCCCATCCCTACGCTGTCGATGTCAGTAGCGGAGTCGAATTAGAAAAAGGCAAAAAAGACATCGTTAAAATGACAGCGTTTACACAACAAGTTCAAGAAGGTGACAGAGAAACACTATGACAGAAAAATATAATATGCCCGATGCACGGGGACATTTTGGCGTTTATGGCGGCATTTTTGTCGCAGAAACCTTAATGCCCGCAATTCAAGAATTAAACGCTGCGTATCAGCATTACATGGAAGATGCTGATTTTATCGCAGAATTAGACAAGGATTTACAGTATTACGTCGGTCGTCCATCACCGCTTTATCATGCAGAACGCTGGACAAAAGCACTCGGTGGCGCACAAATTTATTTGAAACGTGAAGATTTAAATCATACGGGTTCGCATAAAATCAATAACACGGTTGGTCAAGCCTTGCTCGCCAAACGTATGGGCAAAACACGTATCATTGCTGAAACTGGCGCAGGTCAACATGGCGTTGCAACCGCAACAGTCGCCGCACGTTTAGGTTTGGAATGCGTCATTTACATGGGTGCAGTTGATGTGGCGCGTCAATCGTTAAACGTTTATCGCATGAAATTACTCGGCGCGACGGTTGTTGCCGTTGAATCGGGTTCCAAAACGTTGAAAGATGCGTTAAATGAAGCGTTACGCGATTGGGTAACAAATATCGACGACACGTTTTACATTATCGGTACCGTCGCAGGTCCTCATCCTTATCCTGCAATGGTGCGTGATTTTCAAGCGATTTTAGGACGTGAAGCCAAAACACAATGTTTAACGCAAGCAGGAAAATTACCGAATGCGTTAGTGGCGTGTGTGGGCGGTGGCTCAAATGCAATGGGACTTTTTTATCCTTTCCTCGACGATACGAATGTAAAAATGATTGGCGTTGAAGCCGCAGGTGATGGCATTGAAACAGGTCGGCATTCTGCGCCACTTTGTGCGGGTCGTCCTGGTGTGTTACACGGAAATCGCACTTATTTAATGTCTGACGATGATGGTGAAATTATCGAAACGCATTCAATTTCGGCAGGTTTAGATTATCCAGGCGTCGGTCCTGAACACGCTTGGCTTAAAGATTCAGGTCGCGCTCAATATGTAAATATCACTGATAATGAAGCACTTGGCGGTTTTTACGCATTGACACGAATGGAAGGCATTATTCCCGCGTTAGAATCCAGCCACGCAATGGCTTACGTTATGAAACTCGCACCCACAATGAAACAAGATGACATTTTAATTGTAAATTTATCGGGGCGGGGCGACAAAGATATGCAAACTATGGCAAAAAGAGAAGGCATTGAATTATGAGCCGATTAGCTGCAACGTTCGCCGAATTGGCGGAAAAAAATCGTAAAGCGTTAATTCCATTTGTCACCGCTGGTGATCCCAATCCTGATTTTACTGTGCCGTTAATGCACGCAATGGTTGGCGCAGGTGTTGATATTATCGAATTAGGCGTACCGTTTTCTGACCCGATGGCTGATGGCCCTGTCATTCAACGCGCAAGTGAACGCGCCTTGGCACACCATCAAAGTTTACGAACGACACTGGCAATTGCCAAAGAATTTCGTAAAACTAACGGACATACGCCAATTGTCATTATGGGTTATTTGAATCCCGTTGAAGTAATGGGTTATGAAAAATTTGCTGATGCCGTTCAAGCGGCCGGTGTTGACGGTGTTTTGACAGTTGATTTACCCCCCGAAGAAGCTGAAGAATGTACAAAATTTTTAAAAGAGCGTGGCGTTGATCCCATTTTTCTTTTAGCTCCAAATAGTTCAGCAGAACGTGTTCAAAAAATGGACGCAATTGGCGCAGGTTATCTTTATTACGTTTCGCTCAAAGGCGTAACAGGCGCAGGGCATTTGAACGCTGCGGACGTTGAAGCCAAACTTGCCGACATTCGTGAAAATACGAAATTGCCGATTGCGATTGGTTTTGGTGTCAAAGACGCTGAAACCGCAAAAATTATTGGTAATTTAGGCGATGGTGTTGTGGTTGGCAGTGCGTTAATTAGTCAAATTGAAGTAAATTTACACAGTCCAAAACAAGCAAAACAAGCCATTGTCGAATTATTAACAGCAATGCGTCAGGCAATGGATGGCAAATCATGAGTTGGTTTGAAAAATTACGTCCGACGATTGGAAAATCCGAATCGTCAAAAAAAATTCCTGAAGGCTTATGGGCAAAATGCCAAAGTTGCAACGCGATTTTATATAACGCTGAATTAGAAAAAAACGGCAGTGTTTGTCCAAAATGCGACCACCACATGAGAATTTCAGCACGGGCGCGATTGAATTTATTTTTGGACGAAAATGGACGTGAGGAAATCGGTAAGAACGTGAAACCTGTCGATCCGCTAAAATTCAAAGACAGTAAACGATACAAAGACCGCATTTTGTTAGCGCAAAAACAAACCAAAGAAAATGACGCGCTTATCGTTATGAAGGGCGAATTAAAAGGTCACGCAATTGTCGCGGCGGCGTTTGACTTCAATTTTATGGGCGGTTCGATGGGGTCTGTTGTCGGTGAAAAATTTGTACGCGGTGTAAACAAAAGTTTAGAACTTGGTGTACCGTTTATTGTTTTCACAGCAAGTGGTGGGGCGCGAATGCAAGAGTCGTTGTTTTCGTTATTTCAAATGGCAAAAACGAGCGCGGCATTAACGCGAATTTCAGAACGTGGCATTCCCTATATTTCGTTCATGACTGACCCCACGATGGGTGGCGTTTCGGCAAGTTTAGCGATGCTTGGCGACATTAACGTTGCTGAACCGAATGCGTTAATTGGTTTTGCAGGACCTCGCGTCATTGAACAAACAGTGCGCGAAAAATTACCCGAAGGCTTTCAACGCAGTGAATTTTTACAAGAGCATGGCGCGATTGACATGATTATTCATCGTCGTGATATTCGTGAAAAAATAGCGAGTATTTTGGAAATGCTGACCGCAAATAGCCGTGTTTATCTTTCTGAAATAATTATCGAACCACTGTCGCATGAGGTTGAAGATGCAGGCTGAATTACATACCAACAAAATGAATAAATTTACTACTTTAGCAGATTGGTTGACGTGGCGAGATAGTTTGGAAAAATTGCCAATTTCTTTAGATTTAAGTCGCATAAAATATGTTTTTGAGGTGCTGTTATCGTCATACGAAAACAAACCTCATACAATTACGGTTGCAGGTACAAATGGCAAAGGTTCAACGTCTGCTTATTTGGAATCTTTTTATTTAGCGGCAGGTTACAACGTTGGCGTGTTCACGTCACCACATATTGTTCATTATAATGAACGAATTAAACTCAATGGCAATCCTGTATCCGATGAATTGATTTGTGCAGCTTTTGAAAAAATTGATGCCGCTCGTGGCGAAACGGCATTAAGTTTTTTTGAATTTAGTACCTTGGCGGCATTGCTCATTTTTTCAAAAGCTCGTGTGAACGTACAAATTTTAGAAGTAGGTTTAGGCGGGCGCACAGATGCCGTCAATGTTGTCGATACCGATGTTGCACTGATTACAAGCATTGCTGTTGATCACGTCGAATTTTTGGGAGATACGCGCGAAAAAGTCGGACTCGAAAAAGCGGGTGTGTTCCGCCCACATATTCCTGCCGTTATTGGTGATTTAGATCCGCCCATTTCATTGTTAAATTATGCCAATGAAAAGAACACACCACTTTTTTGTTTAGGTGAGGCGTTTCACTACCAAAAACACGGTGAAACGTGGACGTGGCACAGTTCAACGCAATCAATTTCAGATTTACCTCCTCCACCATTGAAAGGCGAGCATCAATATCGCAATGTGTCAGTGGCAATTTTTGCGACGCAATGTTTAGCTAATCATTTGCCGATAAGTCACGCGGAGTTAAAAAAAGGGCTGGAAACGGTAAAACTCACGGGACGTTTTCAGTTAATTACAGGTGAAATTCCCGTGCTTTTAGATGTTGCACATAATCCGCAAGCCGCGCAAACGCTTGTTGATTATCTTAATGAACACTTTCCAAATCGACGTGTTCACGCTATTTTTTCAATGATGAAAGATAAAGACGTTGCCAGTGTGTTGACGTTGATGAAGCCTGTTGTTTCAGATTGGTATTTTTCGCCGTTGCCAAATAATCCACGCGCTGTGAATGCCTCAACAATGCGTGAAATTTTTGAGGAGTGTCAGATTAACGCAGTGCATTTGGAATTTTCAGGCTTTTCCGAAGCCTTTGCCGCAGCGAAAAGCAACGCACAAATCGGCGATTTAATTTTAGTATTTGGATCATTTTTTTTAGTAGCGGATTGCTGCGTAAATTTAAACATAGGTGTAGCTAAAAATGGATCATGAATTAAAACAACGTTTAATTGGTGCATTAGTGGTCACAATATTGTCGGCGATTTTTATTCCGATGTTGTTTGATGATCCTATTGAAGAAGAAGGTCAAGCGGTGACAACATTAGCGTTGCCATCGGAAAATCAGTTTATCGAAGAGCCAGCATTGAAAGCTCCTGCAAGCAGTGAGCAAGTCTTAGCCATTCCACAACCACAAACTGAAATTGCACTCGCCCCAAAAAATTCTGCACAAAATGCCCTTCGTCCTGACGAAATGGATGAAACACCTCAACTAAAACTACAGCCAAAACCCAAGCCGCGTGTTGAAAAACCAGTGTATTCAGAAACCACAAATTACGGTGTAAATCCCGACGAAGTGGATGACGAGCCACCAATGAAACCTAAGCTATTACCTAAAAAACCAGCCGCCACAGTTGTTGACGAAGAAAATACTGTTGTTGCTAAAAAAGGTCGTGCCGAAGAAGAGCTTTTAAAACAAGTGCGTGCCGCGAAATTATTGGATGTTGATGGCGCAGTTCCAGTAAAATCAGTTGCTCCAGTTGATGTTGCCGAAGTAAAAAAAGTGCTTGCGCCAGAAACGAAAAAAGCACCATCGCGCTGGTATATTCAAGTTGGAAGTTTTACCAATAAAGCAAAAGCAGATGAATTGCTCGAAGGCTTGAGAGGTCAAGGCTTACCTGCGTTAATTGAACCCGTTCAAACCGAAAAAGGCACCAGCTATCGTCTGCGTGTTGGTCCTGAATTAGATGGCAAACGTGCCGCAGCAATGAAGCACAGAATGGACGAACAGCACATTACATCAATTCTGGTTTCAGAATAAAATTGTGTTTCCCATTGCCGCGAAACCATTTATTTGGATTGATTTCAGTATTGTTGTTCTTATCGGCGTGACGTTAACTATTGGCACAATGCGTGGCTTTAGTCGTGAAGTTGTTTCATTATCGTGTTGGGTCGTTGGACTTTGGACAAGTTTACATTTTTGCGTAAATGTCGCGCTGATATTGCAACCGTTTATTTTTTTGGCAAGTAAACGATTGGCAGTCACTTTCATTGGCTTATTAGTGACAACGATATTATCGGGCTGTGTTTTAGAGCATTGGCTTACGACTCATTTCAAACAAACGTATAAACATACGTTAATTATGGAACGCTTAGGCGGTTTAATTTGCGGCACAATGCAGGGGGTAGTCGTTACAACCATTGTTGTTTTACTCGCTGGATTAACATCATTGCCAACAAAAATATGGTGGCACGATTCGAGTTTATTACCTTCTTTTCAATTTCTAGCTATTTGGCTACGCGACCATGTTGCAATCCAAATGGCAAACGCTATAACTTATCGTTAACTTTCTTTTCAAAATCAGGTGAAAAATAATGTGTGGTATTGTTGCTATCATGTCCCATCAAACCGTAAATCAAGATTTATATGACGCGCTCACCGTGTTACAGCATCGTGGACAAGATGCTGCGGGAATTGTGACTTGTGAAAACGGTCGTTTGCATTTACGCAAAGATAACGGATTAGTTCGTGACGTATTTACTAACGATCAAATGCTACAACTACATGGGAAAATGGGTATCGGTCATGTGCGTTATCCAACGGCAGGTTGCACCAGTTCCGCAGAAGCACAACCTTTTTATGTCAATTCGCCTTTCGGTTTAACGCTTGCTCACAACGGTAATTTAACCAATACCGAAGAACTCAAAAAAGCGTTGTTTGTCGAAGATCAACGCCATCTCAACACGGATTCTGATTCGGAAGTTTTGCTCAATGTATTCGCACACGAATTGCAAAGTTTAGGCAAATTAGAATTGACCGCCGCCGATATTTTTCAAGCGGTTAAAGGCGTGCATCGCCGATGTCGTGGTGCTTATGCTGTTGTCATTATGATTTCAGGTTTTGGAATTTTAGGCTTTCGTGACCCGCATGGCATTCGACCTGCTGTTTTTGGTGAACGTAAAAGCGAAAAAGGCACTGAATTTATGATTGCTTCTGAAAGCGTCGCGATGGACGTATTGGGCTTTGACATCATTCGTGACATTGCCGCAGGTGAAGCGATTGTGATTGAACAATGTGGCAAATTGCACACGCAACAATGCGCTGAAAACGTCGATCATTGTCCGTGTATTTTTGAATATGTTTATTTTGCCCGCCCCGATTCAATTATTGACAACATTTCGGTTTACAAAGCACGGTTGCGAATGGGCGAAAAATTAGCTTCAAAAATTCGACGTGAATGGGCAAATCATGACATTGATGTTGTGATTCCAATTCCTGACACAAGCCGTACCGCCGCATTGCAAATGGCAAATCAATTGGGCGTAAAATATCGGGAAGGCTTTATGAAGAATCGCTACATAGGACGCACGTTCATTATGCCTGGACAGAAAATGCGTGAAAAATCGGTGCGTCAAAAACTCAACGCGATTGCTTTGGAATTTAACGGCAAAAATGTGTTGCTCGTCGATGATTCGATTGTACGCGGTACAACATCAGCGCAAATTATTCAAATGGCACGCGATGCAGGTGCAAAAAAAGTTTATTTCGCGTCCGCCGCGCCACCAGTTCGTTATCCGAATGTTTACGGAATTGATATGCCAGCCGCACATGAATTGATTGCTCACGATCGCACTGAACAAGAGGTTTGCACGGAAATTGGCGCGGATAAATTGATTTATCAAGATTTGGAAGATTTAATTTCAGCCGTGCAAAAAGGTAATCCCAAAATTTTGCATTTCGATACGTCGTGTTTTAGTCACGAATATATTACTGGCGATGTTGATGATGCGTATTTAGAACATATCGAAGAATTGAGAAACGACGGGGCGCAAGAATTAAGTAATTCAGCAAATTTTATTATTGAAATGCAAAACAGAACGTAATCAAAATTAAGATATAAGTGTTTGTGCCGATAATGGTGAGTGTCGTAAACAATTTTACGGCTTGAATATTGCTTTTATGTTTAGGCGGTGTTCGATTTTTGAAAGCGACGCAGTTTGAATCATTATTAAAATTCGAAACTCAAACTCAAACTCACCAGTATCTGGTTAATTCAACCTCGTCGCTGGTTTTAAGGGAGTCGAACACCTCATAAATATAATTACTTTAAGAGTTTTACAAGCTACTACAATCAAAAAATAATAATCAAAAATTACCCAATAACTTTTTTGCTTTAACACGCACGTCTAGTGAGACTTTTATGAAACTTAATATGCCTGTAACTAACAACGAACGAATAATGGCGAAGGGCAGTATTCTCGTCAGTCGTACAGATTTGAGTGGCAATATCACTTATGCCAATGATGAATTTCTAAAGATAAGTGGCTATTCTCGTGCGGAGGTTATGGGGCAACATCATAGTATTGTTCGCCATCCCGATACGCCGCCCGAAATTTTTGAAGATTTGTGGGCAACGATTAAAGAAATGCGTCCGTGGTGCGGATGTATTAAAAATCGTGCAAAAAATGGTG
>CAIRCR010000289.1 GCA_903877065.1 uncultured Pseudomonadota bacterium | reverse complement strand
TTTCTCGATGCCTTTCTCGATGCCTTTCTCGATGCCTTCTGCGATTCCCTGCTCGATACCTTCTGCCATTCCTTTTTCA
This sequence comes from uncultured Pseudomonadota bacterium, assembly GCA_903877065.1. Taxonomy (GTDB): domain Bacteria; phylum Pseudomonadota; class Gammaproteobacteria; order Methylococcales; family Methylomonadaceae; genus UBA10906. Next base: position 3,213 of record CAIRCR010000289.1, on the reverse strand, counting down.
AGACCCTCCATCCGTGCTGTTTCAATCACGTTTTGACTTCTGTGGATTTCCATTTCTTGAGCATCGTAGATAGCGAGTTCTTCAGCCGTCCATTGGTGTTGCTCGGCAATTTCGTAAGCCAACTTCAAGGCAGTAGTGTTCGCATTTTCAGGAATATGGTCTAGCGTTATGGCTTGTTGAATGAAATAAATCCACTTGTCCGCAACCGTTACAAGTTCAAGCTCGGCTTTCTTGAACTTTTTTAACTCAATAAAATTCCATTCCAAATCTTTCAAATCATGTTGATGGTTTTCACGGTTAATAATCAAATGCCGTGAAAAATGCTGAGTCGAATTAGAGAACGCATCAAAATTCAAAATACCTAGAAAAATAACGGGCTTGAGTTTGTGATAATTTTCACCAATCGATAACTGCTGGCTGTAGGCTTTTGAACTGTAAAACATTGCTCGCTGTAAGAACCACGCCTCTTTTGCCACTTGCATTTCAACGATAAATTCACGTTCTGAACTGTCTTTGGCTTTGACATCAAGGCTCGTGTTTTTCATGCCTTCAAATTTTGGCGGTTGATAACTGTTTAGAATTTCAACGCTTTCGATGGGGTACTCCAGCTCTAACATTTCGTTGAGAAACTCAATCAAAATACTTTTGTGAGCATCGTTACCGAAGATTTTCTTAAAGGCAATATCTGTTTTTGGGTCTACGAATTTCATTTGAATGCACCGTTGTTTAGGATTTAAACAAAAAACCCACTTTTACAGCGGGTTCTTGTTGTCGCAAAAAATTTATTCGGAAAGATTAAAGCGGAGTGATGTCATGTACACCGACGACATCAATCAATAATGGCGAACTATCACTAAATGAACCATCACCATCTGTAATCGTCGCTTTTGCCGCACTGGCTTTACCAAGCGTTGCTTCTTTTGCCGAAGATAGTTTTAATGAGAAAAGTTCATCTGCTTCGGTATCACTATCACCTAAAACGGTAACGATGACAGATTGAGTGGTTTCGCCAGGTGCAAACGTTAACGTGCCTGATGTTTTCTCAAAATCACTGCCGCTTTTCGCTGTGCCGTCTGCGGTGGTGTAATTAACGGTAACGGTTTTAGTGCTTGCCGCCGACAAACTGACCGTAAATTCTGCTTCAGTATCACCATCACTATCGACAATCGGATCCGTTGGTGCAGTAACCGATAACACAGGTTTTACAGCAGGTGCATCATTATCAACAATCGTCACTTTGCTGGTTGTTTGAGTCGTATCGAGTAACGCGCCTGTTGCATTGGACAAGGTGACACGAAAATCTTCATTTTTTTCAACCAATTTGTCATCAGCAATCGGCACTAAAATTTTCTGTGTCATTTCACCTGCTTTGAATGTCAATGTGCCTTTTGTGTTCGTGAAATCAACCGATGAACCTGTACTTTTTGCCGTGCCGTCTGTTGTTTTGTAACTCACGGTGACGGTTTGAGAAACTGGCGCAGACAATGAAACGGTAATTTCAGCATTCGCTTTACCTTTTTCGCCTTCTGTAACCGTTACCGCACTCACAATAGACAAACTCGGTTTATCATCGTTTGTTATAGTGACCGTTGCTTGTGCTTCGCCAACTTCAACCCCTTGAGGGTTATCAAGAATGACAATAAAGTTTTCGTCTTCTTCAAAAACCGAATCAGAAACAATGTTAATCGGAACGGTTTGACTGGTTTGACCTGCCGCAAACGTTACAGTTTGAGCATTGAGAGCTTCGTAATCATCGCCATCAACTGCTGTACCGTCTTCTGTGCTGATTTCAACGGTGACTTCTTCAGTTGACGGTTTATCTAAAGTCACTAAAACAGTCGCTTTTGTACTGCCGTTTTTATTGCCTTCGACAAGCGTGACATCTTTGACTGAAACGATTGGAAGCGTGCCATCATCAATACCGCCTACGGTTTCCAATTGAACCTGAGTATCATTGAATTGCAAAAACTCAACATCTTTTAGTTGATCGGTCGTGCTGTTTTGAATGTTGATAACTGACCAAACACCATCGACATTTTTGTATTCAAAATCAGACGCAACGCCGTTATAAAGCGCGACATCACTGTCACCATTGCCACCGTCTAAAACATTGTTACCTGCGCCGCCAACTAACGTATCATTACCATCGCCACCAAATAACGTGTCGTTACCTTTGCCGCCATCGAGCTTATTGTCACTGTCATTGCCTTCAATCGTGTTGTCGTTGTCATTTCCTGTTGCATCAATGACTTTACTGCCAATCAACGCTAGATTTTCAACCGTTTTATAAGGTGCGATGGTAATGGTTTCACTACTTTGAACGGTATCTGTGCCTTTGGTATCTTTAATGGTGTCTTCGGTGTTGCTGATAATATAAGTGTCGTCACCGTCGCCACCGTCTAAAACATCAATCCCTTTGCCGCCTTCAAGCGTATCGTTGCCGCCGTAACCAAACAATGTGTCGTTTCCACCGTTACCAGAGATGTAATTATTGCCAGCATTACCTTTCAATGTATTTGCATTGTCATCACCTGAAATTTTCGCGTCAGAAATGCCTTCTTGAACGAAGTTTTCAATGCCTACAAATTGGCTAAAATTATCTTTGGATAGCAACGAATTTCTAATAACAACTGTATCGTTGCCGCCTTTGCTGCTGCTTGCTTCAATGATTACATCACCGATGTTGTCAACGTAATAAGTATCATCGCCATCACCGCCACTTAACGTATCTGCACCTGTGCCACCATCAAGCGTGTCGTCGCCTGCGCCACCGTCTAACGAATCATTGCCATCGTCGCCAGAGATTGAATCGTTGCCGTTTCCACCCTGCAAAATGTCGTCATCTGCACCGCCAGAAATAACATCGTTATCGTTGCCGCCATCAATTGAATCGTTGCCGCTGTTGCCAAACAACGTGTCTAGCCCAATACTGCCAAAAATGCTGTCTGCGATTTCTGAACCTTGAACGCTATCCGCTTCAGAATGACCTCTGAAGTTCGTGTTTGCTGAAGTTAATGTTTTCTTTGCCATGCTGTACCGTCCTTAAAATAATGAAATGAAATGAAATGAAAAAAATAAATGAATGGAACCCAAAAAAATTTGCTCAACTGTGAACGGGCTGGATTATAGCCACAGTTTCAATTGGTTTATATTACCAATAGTTCGGACAGTTTCTTCAACCTGCTATGCCGAAATAACGAAGCTCGGAATAAG
>CAIRCR010000288.1 GCA_903877065.1 uncultured Pseudomonadota bacterium | reverse complement strand
TCACTTTTTCATTTCTACTAAATTTCAAATTGACATAGTCCATTCAAAAAACTAAAGTCATTTAACTTTAAAGTAAAAAACGGATGTCTTACATGATTATTCTTGTTGGCTCAGAAAAAGGCGGAGTTGGTAAATCAACTTTAGCAACAAACATTTCAGCTTATTTAGCTAAACAAAAAAAAGATGTCATTCTTGTTGATTCGGATCGACAAGGTACAAGCTCAAACTGGTTTCAAGACCGATTGGAAACTAACTTGCCTAAATTAGAAAGTGTGAGTAAATATGACAACATTAAGCAAACATTATTGGATTTAGATAAACGATATGAATATGTGATCGTAGATTCGCAAGGAAGGGACTCTGTAGAGCTTAGAACTGGATTACTTGTATCTCATGTATGCTTAACTCCAGTTAGACCGTCACAAGCCGATTTGGACACTATTTACCGAATGGTTAGATTGATTAGTACAGCTAAAGAAATAAATGAAAATTTAAAAAGCTATTGTGTACTTACTCAAGCCCCTACCAATCCTGTTATTACCGAAATAGAAGAAGCTAGAACTTACATCAAAGAAATAAATGAGTTGCATTTGGTAAATACAATTATTTGTGAACGTAAAGTATATCGAGATGCTTTAGCAGGTGGGGCTGGAGTAATGGAAATGAATAATGAAAAAGCTGAAAAAGAAATGAATGATTTGTGTGAGGAAATTCTAAAATGATAAAACAACGAGTACCTAAAACAGAAAAAGATTTACGAATTGTCGAAGGTGAGTTTATTCTATCTGTTGATAAAACATCTCTGTCAGATTTAACACTTGATGAATTAGTAAATCGATATAACCAAATCGATTATCAGTCTCACATAATGAAAGGGCTAATTTTACTGGAAGCTAGAAGTAGGTTTCCTTCCAATAATGAATTTGGTGATTGGATACAATCCGTCCACTCAATTTGTTTGGACAGTCAACCTGTTAGAACTCGTTTAATGAACTTTGCAAGCTACTTTAAAAACAAAGATACAACAGGAATTTCTCTTTCAGCTTGCTACGAAATCAGCGCACCCATCAACTCCAACATAGCAGATAAGGTCTATCAAGAAGCACTTAATAAAAACCTCTCTGTAGCCGAAATTAAGGCTGAAATTACTAAAGCTAAGGGGTTGTCACCACAAAGTGAAAATGAAGGAAATGGTGAGCAAGAATTGATGCCTTTAGGGGATATTGCGAGTTTTATAGAACATATTCTTGGTGAGATTGGGAGTTTACCAAAAAAAGAGGCTTTACGAGTGCTTGAGGAATGCAAAAAAGAAATTAAGAAAAGCTGTTTTTGAATGTTGTAGCAGTTTGAGGTAAAAAATGAACGCATTAGTGACAGCGCAACAATTAGCTAAAAAAGTGGGATTGTCCGATAAAGAAATCATACGAAAACTTCGCTCTCAAAACGTTGCCTCGACAAAAATAAAAGAATCTGGCGGCAATGGATTGATGGGATAGTATCGAATTATGAAAAATTACTACGACGAACAACAAGCAATGGCGGTTTTGAGTGATAAGGCACACTCTACCACCAATTAACTTGGTAAAACATAATGTGACGCCATCACGAATTAAATATGCAATTCCTGCTCAATGTCTTTTGCAATCATTTTTGGTGAAATAATCGGTGCATACCGTTTCACTGGAACGCCTGTCGCATCAATCAAAAACTTGGTGAAGTTCCATTTGATTGCTTGAGAGCCAAATAACCCAGGACGAGTGGATTTCAAATAAGCAAACAGCGGTTCGGTTTTATCACCATTGACATCAACTTTGGCAAACATGGGAAAAGTTGTTCCGTAATTGAGCCGACATGACTGCTCTATGTAATGATTTTCATCGGGTTCTTGTCGAGCGAATTGATTACAGGGAAAGAC
>CAIRCR010000287.1 GCA_903877065.1 uncultured Pseudomonadota bacterium | reverse complement strand
TCTCACTGACTGCCTGGATACTTCTTTTCCTTTGGATATTGCTGGTTGCGAAAAAATTCCTACCCTGCATTTTTCCAAAGTGGCTAAAAACATCTGGATCGATTTTTTCAATTCCGTGGAAAGGGATTTGAACAATCCAAATCAATGGTTAAACATTAAAGATATTGCCAGTAAAGCAGCGGAAAATGCAGCACGTCTATCTGCCCTATTCCACTTATTCGCTGTAAAGGCCCAACAATCCCACGTTTACATTGCTCACAAAAAATGTGATTTTTAAAAAATCGATTTTAGGTCAGCAAATTTTTGTCGATAAATTGTGGTAAAAGTTCTTTGGGTTCGATTTGGTAGCGGCGGAGTTTGTGGGCTTGGTTTAAAATGTAAATCAAATAGTTGCGGGGGTTTATGGCATTGAGTTTACAGGTTTGGATGAGCCCGTAGATGAGGCTTGCGATGTTGGCAGATTTTTCGTTGCCAATAAAGAGCCAATTCTTGCGCCCGAGTGCAAAGGGGCGAATGAGGTTTTCTACTAAATTATTGTCGATTTTGGTTTCGCCATAATCAACATAATTTGTAAGATACAGCCATTGGTTCTGAGCGTAGGCGATGGCCTCGCCAAGCGCGCATTTAGGCGGGGTCGTGGCAGCGGTTTCAATGAGCCATTTTTTTATGCGGTCTAAAATTGGTTTGGATTTTTCGGCGCGGATTTTGTACCTTGCTTCTTTTTCAAAATTTTTTGCCTCACTTTCAATTGCATAGAGTGCGCCGATAAGGTCAAGCGCTTCTTGGGCTTTGCCTCCGGGGGATATTTTTACAATTTCGGCAAATCTTCGCCGCGCATGAGCAAAACAGCCGAGCGGAACAATGCCAGTTTTATGTTTTAATGCATTGTAACCGATATAGCCGTCATTTTGTAGAAAGCCTTGGTACTCGGCAAGATGGGTGTTTGGGGCGGCGCTACCTCGAGTGTTCTGATAGTCGAAAATGGCAAATCGGTTTTGTGGCTCGAGGCTATGATAAACCCACATGTAGCCTTGTTTATTGGGACTTAAAAGTAGCACGGGCGTTTCATCTACTTGGAGGTTGTGGCAGTTTTCGATTTCATGCCATAGGGCTTTTTTTAATGGCAGCAATAATTCACCAGCCTGCATAATCCAGTTGCCCAAAGTGTTATCCGGAATATCAACGCCTTCTTGCAAGAAAATTTGTGATTGGCGATAGAGCGGGAGATGGTGTTGATATTTTTTTATGATTACTTCTGTAATGAGGCTTGCGCCTGCAAGGCTTTTAGCAATGGGCGATTCTTTATTTGGCGCCATTTTAACGGTTTGCGCTTCTTTGCATTGGCAAGTATATTTGGGGCGCACATGCTCAATTACCTTGATGCTAGCAGGGATATATTCGAGTTGCTCGGAAACGTCTTCACCAAATTTTACGAGTTCCTTGCCACAGCATTGGCAAATTTTTTTGGCCGGTTCTAAGTCATGAATTATGCGCTCGCGCGGTAAGTTGGTGGTATCGATCCTGCGCCCTTTGTGACTATGGCAGCGAGCGTAAGGAACGGTTTTTATTTCAATTGGCGCTTCGGGAGTATTGGTTACCTCGATTTTTTCAAATCCATCGAACAGTGATAATTGATTGGGATTAACCTCAGATTTTTTGCCAAAACGGCGTAATCGCGCGAGCTGAATTTGCTCTTCATAATATTTGATATGTGTTTCGGCTGTAGTTAATGCGGCTTGTAATTTAGCATTTTCATTTTGCAAATTTATGCTGGATTTTTTGAGATCGATAATTTCGACTTGCGAATCTAGACATGTTTTCTTAAGATCAAAAACTTCATTACTCAAATAGTTATTGACAGCAAGAATTGGAACAAACGCATTGCTAAACGTGCTTATATTATCAGCATAATCTCTAATTTCCATGCTTTAAATTATACCAAAAAATCTGCAATAAACCTAGAAAAATGTACTGAATTTTGGCACAGTGGCGCTACTTAAAAGCTCCCAATCTAAACCAGCGATCAACCAATTTAACTGATTTGTATCCACCACAATATTTTCATTTTGTTCCCGCACAAAAAATTTACCCCTATCAAGTCGCTTATAAAGCAAAGCGAAACCATTGCCATGCCAACCAAGCACCTTTAATTTATTGCGAGCCTTATTGTAAAAAATGAAAATCCCATCCGTGGGCGGCTTTTGCATAATCTCAACCACAAGCGCTG
>CAIRCR010000286.1 GCA_903877065.1 uncultured Pseudomonadota bacterium | reverse complement strand
GTGAGTTGGCTATTTTGATAAATCATAAACTTCAATTGATGAAATAGTTGCCATTTCTGACTTCGCCAAACGTTCTAAATACAACGCACTTGCACCGTCGTGATAATTTTCAACTAATTCGGTAAATTGTGTTTTGGCGTGAGCAAATTGTTTTATCCGAAAAGCCGATAACGCTTCAGCAAATACGGTGCATAACGTCTGTTGCGCGTGAGTTAAAACACCTTTTTCAGCAATGACTTCGTAAATTGTCACGGATTCTTGTTTACCTTGAACGCGAACTCTGTCCAATTCACGACACGCAAACACATTTTTAATTTGCTCGTAAGTGTATTCGGAAATCAAAATTTTACTGCCGTAGTGTTTGTTCGCACCTTCTAAACGTGCCGCTAAATTCACAGTATCGCCAATCATCGTATAGTCTAAACGATCAATTGAACCGACATTTCCAACGACTGCGAATCCTGTATTAATGCCAATTCGCATCGTTAACAACGGTAATCCATTTTTCTGCCAAGTTTCGCACAAAGTTCTCAGTGTTTTTTGCATCGCCAACGCGCAATATACAGCCCGTTGAGCGTGTAAATTATCATCAACTGGTGCGCCCCAAAAAGCCACAATCGCATCGCCGATAAATTTATCCAAAACGCCCGCTTGCTGACTAATTTCATCGCTCATGTGCGTTAAATAATCATTCAATAACGCCACTAAATCTTGCGGCAACATTTGCTCAGAAATATGCGTAAAACCTGCTAAATCGGTAAAAAGCGCGGTAATTTCACGCGCTTCCCCCCCCAAAACAATGTCGTGAGTGAGCAATTCATTAGCAACGGCGGGGGAAACCATTTTGCCCAGCAAGGTGCGAATTTTTTCTTTTTCAAGTAACTGCACCCCCATGTTATTAAACGCTACGCCGAGTTTGCCAATTTCATCATGACTTTTAATTTGAATTTGAAAATTATAATCACCTTCACCAATGGCTTGCACGGCTTGCTCTAAAATTTGCACGGGTTCACTCACCGTTTTTGCTAACCACAACGCAGCTAAACTAACTGGCACAATAATAATCAATGCAATTATGCCCAAAAGCCATTGCAGGTGATAAAAATTCTCTAAGGCTTTTTGCCATGAACGTTCAATGATGGCGACAATTTTATTATTAGAGTCTTGCTCTAAAATCACCAGCCGACTTAAATATAATTCGTTATTTGTGTGCCAGAAAAAGCCGTCTGCATTTGTTTCATATAACGGCAAATTTTTCTGCTCAGGTAAATTTAATGTGGATGCGTGTAATTGCAACATCTCGTTTTGTTCACTAAGCAAACTAATTTCGACTTGAGTAAGCTGTTTAAGTTGTGTTAACACCGTGTTATCAACAGCAAAACCCAAACATAACCATGCAATGGGTTCGGGAGCTAAAACGGGGACGACAATCAATTGATAGAGCGTTTGATTTATTCGCACCAGCTTTGCGGCTTTGCCTTTTACTTCGGCTTGTTTAATCAATTCTGGCGCGAAAAAAGGTTGTCCCGTTTGTTGTGCGTCAAAACTATCAATCATAACGTTGTAATCAGTTGTCACTAAAAAAGCCGCATCAGCTTTTACGCGTGTGCTTAAATTAAGAAGTGCCGATGAAATAGTGGCATTATCTCGCGTTGCCATAACTCGCTTAAAGGCAAAATCGCTGGCAAGTGTTGTGGCTTGTTGTGTTGATTGGGTGACACGTTCATGCACTAAACGTAAAAAAATTCGTTCAGTAACAATCAATTCAAGACGAATAGATTCTTCAGTATTTTGATGAAAAACGTAATTCACAACACCAAATACACCGCTTAACGTCAATAAAAACAAGCCAATAACGTAAAACAACAATCGGCTACGAAAACGTTTGAAATGCCACATTAAAAAAACACTCGATAACCCATTTGCCAAAGCGTTTCATCTTGGGTTGAATTTATATTTTGCATCGTTCGTGCTGTCACGTTGCTTGTTGTCGTTGTCACTTCAAAATTCAATTGATGATGTTTTAAAAATAGCCAGTTGTAATTGAGCGTCCACGCATTGCCTTTATTTTCGTTGGGATTTTGCAAAATTTCGTCGTTTTTATGCGTACCAAAAATGTCGTAACGCACGCTAAAACGATGTCCTTCAGTAATTTTTTTACTGAGTAAGAATGAATGCGCCCAAAAATCCACATCGACCGCCGTATGATTGCCAACGAAACCGCCCATTTGTGTTTGTCCAATCATACTTTGTTCAATAAACGTCAGTTCAAATGGCAACGCAATTTTTAAACCCGCGCTACCAAAACGCGTGTGCCAACCGTATTGACCCTTTTCGACAATTTTTGGATTCGCCATGTTGTCGTAATAGAGCGCACGAAATTTCAACACGTCGGGGCGTTCGAGATTAAAACCCGTGTAATAACCCGCACGACCGTCAACTTCTACAAACGGCTGCGTGGTCATGGCTTGTTTTTTAAAAATGCTTTGAATGTGTGCCTGATTGGGTAATTGAAAATCGTCTAAAATCGTGGCTTCATAATCGTGCATTCGCCAACCACGAAACGCGAGTAATGTTCCCGTCGTGTCATTATTGCCAAAACCCGCGCCAAAAATATCAACGTGATCACCATTTTCAAAATGATAAGCAACCGTGCCTTCACCGCCAAACGTTTTTAATTCCTCGCCAACCCACGAATTGATTGCCGATGAGGTTAAGGTATAAGGACTTGTCCAAGCAACGCTCGTATTTTCGAGTGAAATGGGCGCGAAAAACGAACCTAATCGTGCATTGACGCGCCAAGGTGATGTACTAACGGGTTTGAAAAACAACGTTGCTTCACTAATATCGATGGGGTTTTTCGCGTTATGTCCATATTTTGCGATGATTGAACCAGTCCAAGACCAATCAATTCGCCCCTGCAAGGTTAAAGCCGCTTCGCTGACACGAAATAAATCACGATTTGCACCACCCTCCGCAAATTTACTGAAATCGCTGTTGTTTTGACTGTCGCTGTCGGTGTGTAAATAACGAAAATCCGCCTCGCCATGTAGTTGAATGCTGTGAAAATCGTCGGCGAATAACGTATGAGTAAAAAAAATTGTGTAAATAAAAACGGTAAGCCTGATTTCTTTTTTCATAATTTTGCTAAAAATTTGTCCAATTGATTGGCAAAGGTTTGAATGTCGCGGGAATTTAACGCTGAAAATCCGCCAGTTTGAATGCCGCTAGCGCGTAAATTTTCCATAAAATCACGCATATTTAAACGTTCTTTGATGTTTTCGTGACTATAAAATTCACCGCGTGGATTAAGTGCGTGACCGCCTTTTTCAATTACGTCATTTGCGAGTGGAATATCGCCCGTAATCACCAAATCACCACGATTTAATTGTTTGACGATTTCATTATCGGCGACATCGTAGCCAGAATTGACGCGCAACATTTTGATGTAACGCGAAGGTGGAATTTGCAACGTTTGATTCGCAACCAACGTTGTCATGATTTGAGTTCGGTTTGCGACGCGAAACAAAATATCTTTAATCGCTTTCGGACAACCATCAGCATCAACCCATATTTGCACAAATTACTCCAAAAATTTATTGATACGCTGGATTTTGTGCGTCTTCAGCAGGCGGTTTTCCCGTGCGCGAGGTACTTTTTAATGTGATTTTTTGTTCAATTGGCGCAGATTTTTCGGCGGTTAATTTAATTTGCTGAACCAGCACGTTATTTGGTGTATCTAAATTCGGATGCCACAACGTTAAAGTGTAATCGTCGGCAGGTAGGTTGAGCGACCACGCGCCTTTTTCATCTGTTTGTGTGAAATAAGGTGCGTCTGTGACATAAACATAACCGACCATCCAATCGTGAATGTTACAACCTAAAACAACAACCCCCGCTTTATCAAACGTAATCGGTTTCGGAGCAACGTCTTTATAAAGTTGAATTTCAAACGAGTTTGCAGGCGAAAATGAATAAATGTGATGTTGAATGTTGTCGCTGTTTGGAAAAAGCACCGATTCGCCAACGTGTGCAGCCAAAATATGCGACACAAATTCACGATGTCGCTGATCCATTTTTCGTGGTGACGTTGCCAAAATAGGTTTGGTTTTTAACGTGCCAACCAGTGTAATCACGGCTTCAGAAACGGGTTCACCGTCAGTTGTTGTAACGGTGCCATTCAATGTCAGTGAATCGGCATTCAAGCTAAAACTCAATAAAGCAAAAGAAATAAAATAACGTGTATTTTTTGACATAGTGATTAGTTGGAAACGTAAATTTGAAAATATGACAAAACAATTCATGTTATTGTCCACGAAGAAAAAATTTATCCAAATCTTGAGTTGATAAAGAAACCCAAGTCGGGCGACCGTGATTGCATTGACCACCACGTTCAGTTTGTTCTAATTCACGCAGTAGCGCGTTCATTTCATCTTGCGTCAAAATTCGGTGCGCCCTTACTGAACCGTAGCACGCCATTTTCGCAAGCACATTATTATATTCACTTTGAATGCGATAACTTTCCTCGTTTTCAGCTAAATCTGCCAATACATCACGCACTAATTGTTCACCGTCAGAATGATTCAATAACACAGGTTGAGCGCGTAACAACAATGTTTCCAAAGCAATTCGATTTAATTCAAAACCAACCAATTCAAAAAAATGTATCGAATTTTCAGCCAATTCCGCTTCGGCTTGTGTCACCGTAATTTTTATCGGTAAAAGTAAAGGTTGTGTCGCAATTTTACCTTGAGCATATTGTTGTTTTAACCGTTCAAAAGTAATTCGTTCATGTGCGGCGTGTGTATCCACTAAAACCATACCCGTTGCGGTTTCAGACAAAATATAAATGCCGTGCAAATGTGAAATGGCATAACCTAAAACCATTCTGTTCGGATTTGAATCAAACGTTTTTTTAGTTTCATGCGGCAATTCATTCGGCGGGGAATAAAGTGCTTGATAAATTTCAGGTTGAGAAAAGTTTAACGATGGCTGATAACTCGGCAAATTTGGATAGTGTTGAACCTCAATGTCTGGACGTGGCGGCAGTTCTGCAGAATTGACCCTCGGACGCACATTCGCTAACGCACGCTGCACACACGACAACACAAAACCATGCACCGCCCGACTTTCACGAAAACGTACTTCTAATTTTGCGGGATGTGCGTTCACATCAACTTCGGTTGGATTGAGTGTCAAATACAGCACAAAAATAGCGTGTCGTCCATGGAAAAGGACATCGGAATAGGCTTGCTTAATGGCGTTTGAAACAATTTTATCTTTGACAAATCGCCCGTTCACATAAAAAAATTGCATATCGGTTTGACTGCGTGAAAACGTCGGCAAACTTATCCAGCCATTTAACGCTAAACCTGAAATTTCAAAATCCAAATGCAGGGCGTTATCAATAAAATTTGAGCCACAAATTGCGGCAACACGTTGTTCTTGTTGCGCTAAATCTAACGCTGGTGATAGCTTTAAAATTTCTTTTTGCTGATGAAATAGCGTAAAACCTAGCGCAAATCGACTTAATACCATTCGCTTAATGACGGTTTCAATGTGACCGAATTCGGTTTTATCGCTTTTCAAAAATTTGCGGCGAGCGGGTGTGTTATAAAATAAATCACAAACATCAACAGTTGTACCTTGTTGATGGGGCGCGGGTTGCACATCAAAAAATTGTTCTGCGCCATCGCTACAAACCGACCAGCCGTGTGAATTATTTTCACAACGAGAAGTCAATGTTAATTTTGCTACCGAACTAATACTTGCCAACGCTTCACCACGAAAACCCATGCTGGTAACGTGTTCTAAATCGTCGAGATTAGCGATTTTACTGGTGGCGTGCCGTGATAATGCGAGTGGTAAATCCTCTTTTTCAATTCCCACGCCGTCATCACAAACTCGAATTAAACGTAAACCGCCTTGTTCAATATGAATGTTGATTTGTGTGGCTTTCGCGTCAAAACAATTTTCTACTAATTCTTTGACAATCGAAGCGGGGCGTTCAATCACTTCACCAGCGGCGATTTGATTGACGAGTTGTGGTGGGAGAATATGAATAGACATTTTTCACTGTTTTTTAAAATAAAAAAAGGCGCATGATTGCGCCTTCAAAGTTTAATTCAACACATTTTTTATAATGCAGCAATGCGTTGTTGTTCGTTACTGGGTTGTTTCATGAAGCTGTGAATCCCTTTTAAAATTGCAGTAGCTATTTTTAATTGGTGTCCAGAATTAAGTAATTTTAATTCTTCGACATGATTAGAAATAAACGCTGTTTCGACCAAAATTGATGGAATATCAGGCGATTTTAACACGGCAAAACCTGCTTTCTGGACGGCTTCAAAGTGCAAATCAGAAACCGTTTCAAAGTTGTGCAACACTTTATTGGCTAACAAAACGCTCGCTTCTTGCGTTGCGCTTTGCGACAAATCAAGTAAGACATCAGTCAAGCCATTTTCTTCGTCATTGAGCTGTTCACCTTCGACCAAATCGGCGGCATTTTCACTGTGAGCGTGCCAATAAGCCGATTCACTAGACGCGCCACTTCTTGATAACGCATAAACTGACGCGCCACGCACTTCTTTATCTTTGATTGAATCGGCATGAATTGAAATAAACACATCGGCTTTGGCAGCACGAGCAATATCCATTCGTTTGCGTAAACCAACGTAATAATCACCTTGACGAACCATCACGGCTTTCATGCCCGTTTGAGCATTGACGAGAGCTTCTAATTTTTTAGAAATTGAAAAAACAACATCTTTTTCATAAGTACCACCCGAACCTTGTGCACCCGAATCATTGCCACCGTGTCCAGCATCAATTGCCACAATGAACGGTTTAATCGTTTTGTTTTTTAAAATTTCGGTATTTTGTGTTGCCGTTAGTTTTACAGCGGTTTTTTTGGTTTCAATTTCTGGTGTTTTGACAACGGGGATAATTTTTTGTGAAGCTTTTTCAACAACGGCAGTCGGTGAAAGTGTTTTGTTTAAAGCTACTGATTCAATTTTTGGTTCAATTTTCGTTTCAAGTTTTGGCTCGATTTTCGGTTCGACTTTCGTTTCAATTTTAGCAATTTGAGAACTCAAGCCTTTATCTAATAATTCAACGACAAAACGATTATTGCCTAACGCGTCGGTGTGTAACGTGGTGGTTTTTGTTGAAAGCGGTTTTTTTAAATCAAGAACAATGCGTAAATCAGAGCCATTTCGCACACCAACACGAATGTTGGAAAACAACGGATGATCCGTTGGTGGTGGCGTTAATGATTGAGTTGTCATGGCATTAGGCAAATCAATCACCAAACGTGCAGGATTATCAAAAAACTGCACTTTGTTTTGAGTTGCCGTCGCACTCACGTCAAGTGTAATCCGTGACTGATCAGGCGTAGTCCAATAACGCAGTGCATTTACGCGCAGAACGTCCTCAGCGTGAGCCAACGAACTCAAGCCTTGCAAGCTAAAAAGAATAATCAATAATTTCCAATAGTGTGACATACCATAACCCATCAGTGATAATATGGTTTAAATTATAGCAGTATGTTATTGTTTTTTCATGTACTAATTATGTAATTTTTTTATGCACTTCGACTAAACGCCCATCATCTTGCATTTTCAATGAGATAGTCATGTCAGCGGATGGTAAAATTCCTGCACCTTTACTCGACCATTCAATTAAACAAAGTGCGTTTTGACTTAAATAATCATCAATGCCAATCCACTCCAATTCTTCGGAATCAGCGAGCCGATATAAATCAAAATGAAAAATTTTACGTTCAGCAATATCGTATTCTTCAATTAGTGCATAAGTCGGACTTTTGATTGCACCAGTAACACCCGCAGCGCGTAATAATCCACGCACTAACGTCGTTTTACCTGCACCTAAATCACCGTTTAAAAATACCAGTGATTTTTCAGGCAGATATGCCCACAATTTTGCGCCGAATTGTTCTGTCGCTTCGCTGTCTGGTAAATAAGTTTTATGATTTTCGTGAAGGTTCAAATTGTTTGAATCGGAATGTCAACAGCGGTGCGAATAACTTGATTTTTATTGTCAAAATAAACTAAGGCAGGATGATAATTTTGAGCTTCTTCGTTGGAACATTGTGCGTAAGTGCAGACGATAATTAAATCACCCACACACGCTAAACGTGCCGCTGCACCATTGACCGAAAAGGTTTTTGAGCCTGCTTGAGCTCGAATTGCGTAAGTCGTAAAACGTGCGCCGTTGTTGACGTTGTAGATTTGAATTTGTTCGTATTCGTGAATGTTCGCTAAATCGAGAATGTCGCTATCAATTGCACACGAACCTTCATAACCCAGTTCAGAATGGGTCACGGTGGCGCGATGCAGTTTAGATTTAAGCAGGGTAATTTGCATGAGTAACCAAAGTAAAGGGGGGGTTAAATTGTGACAATTATCTACGAATTGTGTAATACGTTCAATTTACATAAAACGTTTTGTACCAATTCACAAACTTTTCAACGCCAACATCTAACGATGTTTTGGGAAAATAATCAAAATCACGCATCAATTCACTCACGTCAGCGTAAGTGTCTTGAACATCACCCGCTTGCATTGGCAATAAATTTTTAATCGCGGTTTTACCTAAATATTTTTCCAATGTTTCAACAAACGTAAGCAATTCTTCGGGTTGACTGTTACCAATGTTATAAATTTGATATTTTTCAATAGGCGATTTGTCTATGACACGCAAAACACCTTCCACAATGTCATCAATATAAGTAAAGTCGCGTCGATGATTTCCGTAATTAAACAAATCAATTGGCTTGTTTGCTAAAATTTGCCGCGTAAAAATAAATGGTGACATATCGGGTCGCCCCCATTCACCATAAACCGTAAAAAATCGCAATCCAGTCGTCGCAAAATCATATAAATGGCTGTAACTGTGCGCCATCAATTCATTGGCTTTTTTGGTTGCCGCATACAGTGAAACGGGATTATCAACGCCATCTTTTGTTGAAAAAGGTAATTTTGTATTCGCGCCATAAACCGAACTTGATGACGCATAAATTAAATGCTCAACGTTGTGATTACGGCAATCTTCTAAAATATTTAAAAAACCAATTAAATTTGATTCCGCGTAAACGTGTGGATTTGTAATCGAATAACGCACACCCGCTTGCGCTGCTAAATTAACAACACGATCAATTTTTTCAGTTGAAAATAATCGTTCCATTGCATTGCGATCAGCGATATTTAGTTGGTTAAATTTAAAATTTTGATACGGCGTTAAACGCGCTAATCGAGTTTGTTTCAACTTCACGTCGTAATAATCATTTAAATTATCCACGCCAATTACTTCGTCGCCGCGTTCGAGTAAACGCAACGTTAATGCCGCACCAATAAAACCCGCCGCACCAGTCACTAAAATGTTCATTATGAAATAACCTGAGTTCGGTATCTTGAATTTAAGCAAGCAGCCTTTTCAAAAATTTTAATTATTCAAGCGGGCTGCTAACGATGATTTTCAATCGCTCAATGAAAGCGATTAAGCATTTTTACTGACACTTGAAAAAGGCAATAATTTAATCGCTCTAACGCTTGCAAAACCAATTATGGAATATAAAAACGCATAACCTGTGTAAAGCAAATAATACTGCACCATTTGTGCGGCATAGTGTGAAAAATCATGTTGTGTAACATTCTCTGACAACACATAAAAACTAACGTTTGAAATCAAAAAAGCCGTTGATGT
Organism: uncultured Pseudomonadota bacterium; assembly: GCA_903877065.1. Lineage (GTDB taxonomy): Bacteria > Pseudomonadota > Gammaproteobacteria > Methylococcales > Methylomonadaceae > UBA10906. The sequence continues at coordinate 964 of CAIRCR010000286.1, read as the reverse complement.
TGCAACTAGCAACGTCAGCATTGCTGGAATGGATAACGTTAATTCACTGCCTTGCATGGATTTAAATTTTGCACATAAACGACCACCAAACCACATGGCAAAATACGTTGGAATTAAAAATACATAAGCTGGTGAAACACAAAAATCACTGACATAAAAATGAACAATCGCAACGTAATCGAGTACCACCGCTTCAATCAATAACGCAAGAAATAAACTGCGTTGACTGAAAAATAAACCCGCCAAAAAAAATGTTGCAAGTGACGCATCAGGCAATGAAAACGCATCACCGAAATGATGCACGCGTGTTATTGCCATCAGTGCGATTAAAGGTAGAGCCGCTTTAAAATTCATAAAAAATCCTCTGTTAATTGTTGTAATGAATCGAGACGAAAAAGTTTCTATCCGCCATGTTGTAGGTATTCACGGTTTGATAATTTTTATCCAGCACGTTATTGAGTTTAGCGTTCAACATCCAATTTTTGTTAATGTGATACGCAGAACGCAAATCAAGCGTGACAAAACCGCTAACTTCAACCAATTTTTGAGTGAAATCTGGCATAAATGCAGTTTCAGGTCGATGACCTTGTGCAATTACCGTCGCACCTAAATCGAAATCTGAAATGGAACGTGACACATCAAACGCTAAAGTTTTATCCGCACGTTTAAGCAAACGCTGACCTGTTAATTTATCTTCTGGGTTGAGCAAATTCATCGTAATTTTGGGTTTGAAACCGTAAATATCTGTACCAATTTCAGCTTCAATTCCTTCAATTTGTGCTTTTGCTACATTTTTTGGTGGCCAACCTGAAATCAAATTATCAATATCAGTGTGATAAGCGCGTAATTCCCAATACCCCCAATGATGATCACCGACTAAACCGACTTCGTAGGATTTTGACTCTTCGGGTTTTAAATTCGGATTACCACCACCGCCCCAATCATCTTTTGGATAATACAATTC
>CAIRCR010000285.1 GCA_903877065.1 uncultured Pseudomonadota bacterium | reverse complement strand
TTAGTTAAGCGAGGCGATATTACGATTTGGTTTGCCGAAGATTATGTGCAGAAAAATTGGTCGGTAAGCCCCTGTGGAAAACGAGGTGCGCCGCAAGTTTATTCAAACGAAGCTATTCAAATGTTATTGATGTTGAAAGCCTTGTATAAATTGCCATATCGAGCATTGGAGGGTTTTTCACGTTCAATTATGAAGTTGATGAATCTGGAACTTCACATTCCCGATCACACCACGATGTCACGTCGAGCTTGTTTGGTGAAAGTCAGTATTCCACGCAAAACGGGTACGGAACCGATTCATTTAGTTGTTGATTCAACAGGCTTAAAAATTTACGGTGAAGGTGAGTGGAAAGTACGCCAACACGGTGCTGGAAAACGACGGACCTGGATACGGGTACATTTGGGGGTTGATGGCGACAAAAAAGATGTACGGGAAGTGGATGAGAGCATAGCAAAAATCTATGCGGATGGGGCTTATGACACCCGTGAATGTTACGAAGTGCAGCCAAAAAAGAAGCAGACTTAATCGTCCCTCCGCGTACAAATGCTGTACTTTGGAAAAATGGACATTCATGCTCGAATTGCTGCGATGAATACCATGACGTATTTGGGTATGCCTGTTTCGGTGCGAGTTAGGGTAAATCCGTCTTAAATTTGGTAGGCAATAGAGATGCTTATTTCACTTGTTATTTATACACCAACGCCTACTGGACATGGATAAATTGAACGAATTACCAAATGACTGGCAGTGGGCTAAATTAGGTGATATTTGTGATTTCATCGATTACAGAGGACTTGCACCACTCAAATCAGAAACAGGTGTAATTTTGATAACAGCAAAAAATGTCCGAATGGGATATTTAAAAAATGAACCCAGAGAATACATATCAAAAGAAGAATTTAAACGAAGAATGGCGAGAGGAATTATCAAATTCGGTGATATTTTATTTACAACCGAGGCACCAATGGGAAATGTCACGTTATTAAATACAACGAACACCGTTTCCATCGGACAAAGAATAATCGCTTTACGACCCAATAATAATGCTCATAACGTTTTTGTGATGTTTGCAATTATGTCAGGCGATGTCCAAAAACAAATCGAGTCTTTATCAACGGGAAGCACTGTTAAAGGCATATCATCAAAACATTTATTAGAAATAAAAATACCCTTCCCTACACTCAAAACACAACAACGCCTAGCCGCACTTTTAACTGAAAAATTAGCCCTTGTTGAACAAGCTAAACAAAAAATTGAAGCGACACACGAAGCCGCTGAAAAATTAACTGCCGCTTATTTACGCGCTGTTTTTGAAAGTGATGAAGCCAAAGGCTGGGAATTAGTTAAATTGAGCGATATTGCTGATTTTAAAAACGGCATCAATTTCAACGCGGCTCAAAAAGGTAACGGCACATTAATAACCGATATTTTTAATATGTATTCAAATTCCATTTATCTTGAAAATGTTAACGATTTTTACAGAATTAGCGGCGAATTGGACGAAAATCATTTGCTAAACGAAAAAGATATTTTGTTTGTGCGTTCTTCGGTAAAAAAAGAAGGCGTGGGTTGGGCTACATTATTTAACGGGCATTTTGAAGCAGTGACATTTTGTGGATTTATTATTCGGGCAAGAATGACGCTAGAAGTTTGTCAGGAATTTATTGTTTTTTATTTTCGTTCTCCGTTAATAAGGCAAGCAATCATTGCAAAAGCGGGCAGTTCAACAATCACCAACATCAATCAAGGGCATTTGAAAAGTTTTATGATTCCATTGCCACCTCTCGAAAAGCAAAAAGAACTCGCAACGTATTTAAGCGAAAAAATAGCCATTGTTGAACAGCTAAAAACGACCTTGCTTGCTCAACTTGAAAGCGTCAATCAAATTCGCACTGCCTTATTAAAACAGGCGTTCAATGGTGAACTGTAATTAAAATGGATAATAAAAAACATAACTCTCAACAGTCGGTCAATCAGGCAATTAAAGCAATTTGTGACATCATGCGTCGTGCAAATTTTCAAGGTGCAATGCAATATGTTCCTGAATTAACGTGGATATTGTTTTTGCGTATTTTGGACGAAATGGAAACGCAAGACGCTGAAAATGCAAAGATACAAGGCAAAAAATATCCGTTGTCATTAAAATCGCCTTATCGTTGGTGTGATTGGGCTGCGCCGTATGATGAGGAGTTTTTCAAAACAAATCCCGACAATAAAACCGCGCAAGGTTGGAAGCGTTACGAATTACAAAAAATAGAAAGTGTTAAAAATTGGGTGAATGCGGAGTTAATCCCATATTTAAAAAATTTGAAACATGAAGCGAATGCAAGTCAACGCCAAAAAGTGATTAGCGAAATCATGTCAGGTGTTCAAGGTACACGACTTGATGGTGATACAAATTTGCTAGAAATTTTCGATAAAATTCACACCTTAAGTCATTCAAACGTAGACGATCAGCACGTTTTCGCCTTGTCACAAGTTTATGAAGGTTTGCTACTGAGCATGGGCGAAAAAGGAAATGACGGTGGACAGTTTTTTACACCGCGTGAAGTGATTCGCATGATGATTAAAACCATCAACCCGCAGATTGGACAAACGATTTATGACCCATGTTGCGGAACAGGCGGGTTTTTAGCACAAGCAATGGAATTTATGGCGGGAAAAGATGCAAACGGTAATTTATTTGCGGGTAAAAATGCCGCTGAAATTAGAACTTTAAAACACAAGACGTTTTACGGCTGGGAAAAAGATAATCAAGTTTATCCGATTGCGTTAGCAAATTTGATTCTGCACAGCATTGATTTACCTCAGTTATGCCACGGAAATACGTTATTAGAAGAAGCCACTTACAAAGGTTTATTTCAGAATGCACCGACAACATTTGATGTTATTTTGACCAATCCGCCTTTTGGTGGAAAAGAAGGTAAACGTGTCAAAGAAAAATACAAAACAGGTGCAACCCAAATTTGTTTTTTACAACACGTTCAAGAGAAATTAAACGGGAATGGTCAATGCGCCATCGTCATAGATGAAGGCGTATTGTTTAGAACGAGCGAATCAGGTTTTGTCGATACCAAACGCCGTTTATTGAATGAGTGTAACGTGTGGTGCATTGTCAGTTTGCCAGGTGGTGTTTTTACCAATGCGGGTGCGGGTGTTAAAACCAATGTGTTATTTTTCACAAAAGGTAAGCCAACTGAAAAAATTTGGTATTACGATTGCTCCGCAGTCAAAGTGGGAAAACGCACGCCTTTCACGCTTGAACACTTCAATCATTTTTTTGAATTATTACCAACGTTAAGCGATAGCGAAAAAAGTTGGACAATTGATTTCAAGCAACGCAAACAAAATGCACAAAAACAAGCGACAACACTTGATAAATTAGCAGATGAAAAACGTAAACGAACAGCGGCATTAAAAACACAGCTTAAAAATCAACGTAAACAAATGAGCATGGAAGCCCTTATTATGTTGAAGCAAAGCATTGAGAAGCTAGAAAAAGAAGTCAACGAATTGGATGCGAAAGCAAAAACAATCAGTAACGCAATTTATGATTTGAAAGCGGTTAATCCAAATATTACAGAAATTATTGATAATCGAACCCCGAAAGAGTTAATTGATTTTATTGCTCAACAAGGTCACGAAGTCACGCGATTATTGAAGCAATTGCAGATTTAACATAAAAATAAAAAAGTTTCCAAAGCGTTAAAATACTAACAACAAAGAAAAAAGCCATTATGTTTAATGGCTTTTTGCTTAAATGATAGTGATTGCTCAATGTGAGTTAATCGTAATTCAAAAAACGTTTACGTTCTTCAGCGGTGCGACCAAGAGCTTTTGCCATCCAAGGCGGTGGCGCGTCGAAAACCTGTTGAAAAATTTTCAATTGTTCAACGGCATCAATGACATCGGGAATTTTAATCGGATAAATATCTGCTCGAATGACTTTTGCCGCAGCAGGGCCGCCAATTGATTGCATGAATAATACCTGACAATCTTTGACCAAATTCACACGAAACAAATTCCGATCATCTGAATCATCTGCGCCAATCGTCGAACGAATGTCAATTAAGCGATGCTCATCAATCGACAATTGATAAACCAAAAAACGTAGGCACGAACCAAAATGTCCATTCAACAATTCACCGCTATTTGACGCAACGCCAACTCGAATTGATTCAGGCATATCGCCTTCTTGATACGCTTGCACTTCTGGCAAATTTTCGTCCGTTTCTTCGCCCCACAAATAACGTACAGCAAGTTTGATATTTGCGAGTCCAATATCAATATCTTCGCCGTCTTCTTCACCATCAAGACTGCCAATGCCTGTTTTTAAATTGGTGACAGTGATTGTTTTGAGTTTTTCATCGTCGAGCGGTGTGCCGAGTTTTTCATGCAAAATTTCAATCAATTTTTGTACATCAACATCAGGTAAGACGCGAGCGGCAAGCGCAATTCGCAAAGCTAAATCTCGTGATAATTGAGTCATGTGTCCCCCTAAATTTTATGGTAGGCTTGCCAGCCCGTGTAACCGTCAATCAGGCTGTAAGCCTGATGAAAGCCAAAATCACTAAACATTTCTGCGACGTGTTCACTGGCGTGGCCGTGATAGCAATAAATCAAAAAAGGCTGCTCTTTTTCACCTTTTTGAATCAGGGTATCACGCAGTTTTTCGTGCAAGTGCATGGCATTTTCAAGATGCCCAGCGCGATAATCTTTCAAGTCACGACAATCCAAAATGACAGGATTTGTGTCAGCGATAAATTGCGCGGCATCTTGTATTGCGAGAGTTTTAAACGTCGCCATTTTTAAACGGGTCCACCGTTGAGTTCTTTTTTAACAAAAATCGTTTTGGTCAACGCTTCTTCAAACGCAATCGGTTCGGCTTTGATTTTGAAATCTTTTGCGGCTTCAAACATCGTCACCACTTTATCTTCGGCAGATTGCCCTTTCAAATCGGCTTTTTCGATATAGAGTAATTCCAACGTTTCATTCCAAACCATGCCATCACGATATGGCACAAATTTAAACGTAAAACCGTCAATCACAATCTGCATTTTGTCAGAAATATTTTCAACAAACATCACTAAAACGGTTTCAGGTGTCAACGCGGATTTGTACTTGTTAATAAATTCTGGCACTTGTGCGAGTTCGTTAAACATACCGTTTACAAACAAAAATTTTTCAGCGTCAGCTAACACAGCGGCTTGGTTTAATAACAATTTTGGCGGCATATGAACACCGTCATTTAATTCACCTTGAATTAGAATTAAATCACCACGCCACGCGGTGAATTTTTTGTCGCTCGTTTCACCGATAACAGACGTAATGAATAAAAGCCCTTCTTTATCATAATTTTTAATTAACATTTTGATTCTCCAGATTAAAAAACTTTGTGATTAAGCATCGACGCGGCGACGCTGTACTTGTTGTGGATCGGCGGTAATTTTTCGGTAAATTTCGATGCGGTCGCCCTCTTTAATGGGCGCTTCTAATTTCACTAACTTGCCAAAAACACCGACCTTTTGGGTGGTTAAATCGATTTGCGGGTATTGTTTTAATACGCCTGATAATTCGATGGCTTCTTGAATCGTGCTTTCGTCGGGAACTTCTAAACGTAACCATAATTGCCGCTCCGCTTCGGCATAGCACACACCGATATTCATGATTTTTTCTCCCTTTTTTTATCAAACAACCGTTTTATGACCACTAAAAATCCCAACATAATGAACCCGCCTGGCGGCAGTGCGGTGAGTAAAAAACCTTTGTAATCGTGAATGACCGTGATTTCCATAAAACGAAAACTCTCGCCGAGCAAAACAGACGCATTGGCAAACAACGTTCCTGTTGAACTAATTTCACGCATTGCACCCAAAATCACCATCACAAGCGTAAAACCCACACCCATCATAAAACCATCCCAAAGCGACGGCAGTGGAGCTTGTTTGGAGGCAAAGGATTCAACACGCCCTAAAATCGCGCAGTTCGTCACAATCAGCGGAATGAATAAGCCCAAAACTTTGTGCAATTCGTGCATCCACGCATTCAGGCAAATATCAACCAGCGTTACGAGTGCGGCGATTAGCAACACGAAAATCGGAATCCGAATTTCAGACGGAATTAAATGCCGATTGAGCGACACGATGCCATTTGATGCAACCATGACAGCAATTGTCGCCAAACCCATTCCTAAACCATTCGTCGCAGTTCCCGTCACGGCAAGCAACGGACATAACGCTAAATTTTGGGTCAAAACGACGTTGTTATCCCACAAACCATCACGGGCAATTCTTTTATATTCGGGTGAAAAAAGTATCGATAGATTCATGATTTTTCTCCTCTAGCCAGCAAGGATTCCTGATTTGCTTTGTAAAATTCCAAGCCGCGTCGAATCGCTAAAACGACTTTTCGCGGTGTAATCGTCGCGCCACTGAATTGGTCAAATAAGCCGTTGTCTTTTTTGACTGCCCATTGTTCAAAACTGACGTTGTCGAGCGATTTACCGTTGAAACTTAAAATCCATTTTGATTTGCTGATTTCAATTTTGTCGCCAAGTCCTGGCGTTTCAGTATGTGAAATTACCCGAACGCCTAGAATTTCGCCGTTTTTATCGATGCCCATCACTAAGTTGATTGCACCTGAATAACCGTCTGGCGCAACGAATTTGAAACAAACGGCATTCACGTCGCCTTGTTTTTTCGCCAAATAAACGACCGTTTCCGCCGCCCCTAAATTCGCATTCGCAGATGGCAACGTTACGGTATCGAATAACAAATCGTTATCGTGCATTTCAGAGGGAATCACTTCTTCGAGTTTGGCTTTTAAATCTTCTTCAAGTCGTAATTGAATGACACCGCGTGTGGCTAAATCCGCAACCCCTAAAAGAATTGCCGCCGCTAACGCAAAACCAGCTAAAACGCCTGTTTGATAATGTAATTGCGGACGCAGTTTTTCTAAATTTTCGGGTTCAAGCCAAATTTTTAATTTTGCCAATACCGCGTCGAATACGATTTTTATCCATTCAAAAATCATGACTTAATCCCCCTCAATCGGTTTGCCATCACGAGTGCGACCATAAATTCGTGGACGAACATAATGGTCAATCAGCGGCGAAAGCGAATTCATGAGCAACACCGCAAAGCCTGTGCCTTCGGGATAACCGCCCCATGAACGAATCACAAATACCAACACACCACAGCCCGTTCCAAAAATCAGTTGTCCGAGCGGTGTATTTGGTGACGTGACATAATCGGTGGCGATAAAAAATGCAACGAGCATTAACGCGCCTGAATTTAAATGCACCCACGCGCTTAAATAATGTGTGCTGTCGATTAAATGAAATAGTGTCGAAAGAAACGTAATTGAAGCGAGCAACGACACGGGAATAAACCACTGAATCACGCCTTGACGCATTAACCAGATGCCACCAAGTAAAATCAATAACGTTGAGGTTTCGCCTAAACTGCCACGTTCCCAACCGATAAATGCGAGAAAACCTGAATAATCTTTGAGTAAATCGGGCAAAAATTGTGCTTGTGAAAAACCTGTTTTCACCAATCCCAATGTAGTTGCACCTGTCATTGCGTCACTGATTTCTGTACCTGAAAAAGTGATTCTGAAACCTTCCAAAATATCTTTGCCAATGAATAGTGGTGACATATCCACCCATGTCGTCATTTCAATCGGAAATGAAATCAAAAGCGCGACTCGCGCCAACATCGCAGGATTAAATAAATTTTGTCCCAAACCGCCGTAAACGTGTTTACCAAGAATAATTGCAAGCCCTGAACCCACAACCCCAATCCACCACGGTGCATAAGGCGGCAACGTCATCGCAACCAATAACCCCGTGACAATCGCTGAACCATCGAGCAAATAAGATTCAACCTCTGCGCCTTTAAGTTTTAAACAAATCGCTTCAAAAATTAACGCTGACGACACGGTGACAAACGTTAAAAATAACGCTGACCAGCCAAAAATAACAATTCCAAATCCCAATGCGGGTAACAACGCAAAAATCACTTTTCGCATAATGTCATCGACGCGCCGCGCTGAACTGATATGCGGTGAACTGATTGGTTTGATGTTCATGCGTTTTCCTCCTTCGCTTTTGATTCGGCAGCTTGACGAGCCGCACGCGCTTCCATGACTTTCCGTGCTTCCTCATCGGCTTCAGCTTTTATTCGTTCAATGCGCTTAGTTCGGTTTTCGGCAAGGCGTTTAGTTTGTTCGGCTTTGTGTTCACGTTGTTGGCGGCTGAATAATTCACCTGAAGCAAATTTGAAATAGTGAACCAGCGGAATGTTTGACGGGCAAACGTAAGAGCAACTGCCGCAACTGATGCAATCTTTCAAACCTAAATCCACAGCGGCATCGAGTTTATTGGCTTTGATTCGGCTTGCCATTTCGAGCGGCAACAATCCAACGGGACACGCCGTGACACAACTTGAACAGCGAATACAAGGTTTCACTTCGGGTTCAAAAATATCTGCGTGCGATAACGCTAAAATGCCGCTACACGCTTTCACAACGGGAACATCAGCGTGTGGCAAGACTTCGCCCATCATTGGCCCCCCCATGATTAAACGTGCGAGTTTGTCATTTTGAACACCGCAAAACGCTAAAACTTCCGACATCAACGTGCCGATTAACACTTCGACATTTTGTGGTTTAGAAATCGAGCCACCTGAAACCGTAACAACACGACTAATCAACGGTTTTGATAAACAAACCGCTTGATAAACCGCGTAAGCGGTCGCGACGTTGTGAATGATGACTCCAATATCGGTGGCTCTGCCGTCAGCGGGGATTTCTTTGCCTGTTAAATAACGCAACATTTGTCTGTCCCAGCCCATTGGATAACGTGTGGGAACTTGAACAACTCTAATTTCTGAAAATTTTTGACTGGCGGTTTGCATCGCTTTAAAAGCATGAGGTTTATTGTCTTCAATGCCGACAATCGCTTTCGGTGCGTTCATGCCTTGCAACATCAAACGAATACCATCGACAATTTCAACGGCGCGTTCTTGCATCAGCAAATCATCACAGGTCAAATATGGTTCGCATTCGCCCGCGTTAATTAACAACGTGTGAATTTGATTTTTGCGCCCTAAATTTAATTTCACCGCTGATGGAAATACCGCGCCACCTAAACCAACAACACCCGCGCCGCCTACTCGTAAACAGATTTCTTCGGGAGTAAGTTCAAACGGTTTTTCAGGAATTGCGTATTTAAACCATTTTTCCTTACCGTCAGTTTCAATCACGATGGTACGAATCGGCAACGCAGAAGGGTGTGGCGCGGGAAAATCTTGTACATCGAAAATCACGCCTGAACTCGGCGCATGAACAGGAGCGGAAATTGTGCCTTGACTGTAAGCGAGCAATTGCCCTTTCAACACATTTTCACCAACTTTGACAATCGGTTCGGCGGGTTTGCCGACGTGTTGTTGCACGGGAATATACAATTTTTTCGGCAACGGTAAATTCATTGCAATCGGTTTATCGTGCGTTTCGGCTTTGTGTTCTTGAGCGTGAATGCCGCCGCGAAATTTTGGATTT
>CAIRCR010000284.1 GCA_903877065.1 uncultured Pseudomonadota bacterium | reverse complement strand
ATCTTGCCATTCTTTAAAATCAAGCGCCCCGCCACGATGCGCCAGCCAGCGCATTATGGTTTTATTTTTACCAATGACTTGTTGACGATAAACACCCATATTTTGACGCTCTTTATTGGGCCCTTTGGTAATAACAAGCGCCCATGTAATGAGTGGCGCTGCGTCATCAGGCCAGCAATGCTGGATAGGATAGCGCCCCAAGTCAATTTCATCACCACGCAATACGTTCTCCTGGCACGCTGGATGCTTAACCATTTTTGGAGACATATTGAGCACTTGTTTAAACACGGGAATTTTTTCCATCGCATCACGAAACCCCTTTGGCGGCTCAGGCTCTTTGAGATAAGCCAGTAATTTACCAATTTCTCGCAATTCGCTAACAATGTCTGCGCCCATGCCCATAGCAACGCGGTGAGGGGTGCCAAATAAATTCCCAAGTAGCGGCACGTTATAGCCTTTTGGACGCTCGAAAAGCAATGCCGGACCTTGTTGCTTTAAAGTGCGGTCGCAAATTTCGGTAATTTCCAAATACGGGTCAGCTTGATAGAGCGTGCGTTTAAGCTCGCCTTGCTTATCAAGTTGATGAATAAAGTCGCGTAAATCATGATATTTCATAAGAAATTTAAAATTGATATTTCGAAAAAAAAGCATATTGTAACGCGATTTTTTTGTTAAGTTTTATTGTTTCATGCCGATAAATGTTTAGATAGGTTTTAAATACCAAGTAAAATAGACAAAACTCTCTGACTTCTTTTCTTTTTTATGATTTAAGGATTAAAAAATGGCCACAATAGTAAAAAAATTCACTGCAACAAGCACATTTAGCGATGGTGGTGAAATTACGGAGTTCAGTGCAGCTGATTTCGCTAAATTTCAACCAGCGGATTTCGCTTTAATAACTACTCTGCAAGCATCTACATTAACCGCTGAATATTTAGCAACGCTAAAAGCAGCATCTATTCCTAGTTTGGTCAAAGTATTAACTAAAATCCCAAGCGATGCCTTAACAGGTATTATTCCAGCTGCAATGGTGAGCTTACCATTAACAACATTAACATCCGATCAACTTCCAGTACTTACCGCTGGACAAATCGGTGCATTAACGTCAACACAAATTGCAACACTAACCACTAAACAATTAGCCTTTTTAGCACCCGAACAATTAGGAGCGATTTCTGCGAAAAGTTTAGCGGGACTCAACATTGCTAATTTGAAAGGTGATTTAATTTCAAATTTACCCCTTGAACAGTTTCCTTTTTTAACATCTACCCAAGTTGGCTTATTAACCGCAGCGCAACTTACTACGTTAGATGCAGAGCATTTGAATGCCCTAACCGTTGGCACAATAAAAGCGCCAGGGAATATAGCTGGATTAAAAGTCGCTCTACTAGTTAGCGATAACATTTCAAAATTATTACCTGAACAAGAAACAAGAATAACATATCCAGTTAGAGCACGATTCACAAGCTTGCCATCTAGACTGATTAGAACATGCAGCCCACAAATAGTCACATTTATAACACTTTTTATTCATCAAACCTGATTCTATATCAGTTGATTCGCTTAACAAAACTGAAGGAAGCTTAAGCGCTTTTTTACATTTAGGAGGCGGCTTTTTTGTTCTAAGTAAGTCCTTTTCTTAACGTTTCACATGCGTGGCTAAGCGCTGTTTGTCCACCAGTCAAATCAGGATGTCTCTTATTTATTTTGTAATTTAGTGTTGAGCATTGTTTTAGTTTTACTCATTGTTTTAGTTCTACTCATTGTTTTAGTTCTACTCATTGTTTTAGTTTTTAACACTTTCTTCACAAGTTTTCACAATTTAAACGGTTGGAGCTGTTTTTTTTGTTTAACTATTGGTATCAAATGTTGTCAGTTCAGGTCCAATCGCACTCGTCCTGACAATGCTATACTAGCAATCATATACAGTTTTTTTATCACAAAATCCTTCGAATAATTAAAATTCTGTTTCACATTAGGTGCACTTTCCAGTCCTACTGCATTACGAGCATCCTTCACCACATTCTAGACAAAGACTTGAATCAAATTCGTAAGTATTTATCGGACATGTTTCGATGCAATTATTCTAATATACAAAGTAATCGCATTACTTCGAGCAATCTACTCCTGAGCTTCCTTTACGACAATAACACTTAAGTAATCATAAAATTATAAAACAATAATAAATAAAGAAAAAAGTGATCAAAAAAACAAAAAAGTTATAATAAAAATAAATGAATTTTTTTTCCAAATAGGCAGATGACGAACATTATATTCCACGAGCTCTCCTTATCGACCTTGAACCTCGTGTAACAATAAAAACCCAACTTTTTTTTACAATTTTCTAGGTAATCAATATGATTCAAAACTCAGTTTTTTCCAACCTCTATAATCCAGAAAACATATTCACTTCCAAAGATGGTGGGGGTGCTGGTAACAACTGGGCTTGGGGTTATTCCGCAGGTGAGAAATTCCAAGAGGAGATTCTCGAAATGATTGACAGAGAGGCAGATGGCTCTGATTCATTGGAGGGATT
>CAIRCR010000283.1 GCA_903877065.1 uncultured Pseudomonadota bacterium | reverse complement strand
ATTATTCGCACCGAAGACACGCCAAAACCTGTGTTGATTGTACGTTTTAATTTGAGCGATATTCAAGCCGAAGCGATTTTAGAATTGAAATTGCGTCATTTGATTAAACTTGAAGAAATCAAAATTCGCGGCGAACAAAACACGCTCTCAAAAGAACGTGATGAACTTGAAAAAACGCTGAGTTCGGAAACGTTGTTGAAAAAACTCATCAAAAAAGAATTACAGCAAGACGCGCAACAATATGGTGATGAACGCAGGTCGCCTATCGTTTCACGTCAAGCGGCACAAGCCCTAAACGATACCGCGTTAATCGTCAATGAGCCTCTCACCGTGATTTTGTCGCAAAAAGGTTGGATTCGTGCCGCAAAAGGTCACGATATTGACGTGGAAAGTTTGAGTTATCGTGCTGGCGATAGTTTTCAATCGGCAGTTAAAACGCGCTCGACACAGCCGATTTATTTGTTTGATTCAACGGGGCGGGTTTACAGCTCGACCACGCATGATTTGCCGTCAGCGCGAACACAAGGCGAGCCGTTGACGGGGCGTTTTAATCCACCAGAAGGTGCAACGTTTACGCATTTAATTGCGGGAAATTTGGATGATTTTATCGTTTTGGTAAATCATTGGGGTTATGGTTTTAAAACGCAGTTGAAAGAGCTGGCAAGTAAAAATAAGGCAGGTAAAAGTTTGGTTACACTGGCAAATAATGAGCGTTTGTTGCCACCTGTATTAACGGCTAATGACGAGAATTTAATTGCCGTTGCCACTGAACAAGGTCGTTTATTAGTTTTTCCGTTAAACGAAATTCCGACGTTACCGAAAGGGAAAGGCAATAAATTGATTCTAATTTCAGCCAATGATTTACAAACGGGAAAAGATTTTGTTACCGCATTCACGATTTTACAGCCCGAAAGTGCGCTGAAAGTGTTGTCGGGTAAACGAGTTTTAACACTAAAAAAACAAGATCTTGTGCCTTATTTGGGTAATCGAGCAAAACGTGGTTCAGCTTTACCTCGTGGGTTTCAACGTGTTGATGCGTTGGAATTGTCAAATCTTGGAGAAATGCCAGTAACCAGTGCAACAGTGTAAAACAAAGGAAATTTTAAATGACATTCGATTTTTTAGAGAAAAAACACACGATTGCGGGAGCAGGTTTTAATCGTTGGCTCATGCCCCCAGCTGCTTTAGCCATTCATTTGTGTATTGGTATGGCTTATGGTTTTTCTGTATTTTGGTTGCCGCTTTCAAAAGCCATAGGCATTAAACAAAGTGTTGTCTGCCCCGCAGACGTTGGATTTTTAGCAGAATTATTCATAACGACGTGTGATTGGAAAATTTCAACACTTGGTTGGATGTATACGTTATTTTTCGTATTTTTAGGTTCATCGGCGGCACTTTGGGGGGGATGGTTAGAACACGTTGGTCCTCGTCGAGTGGGTGTGGTCAGTGCATTATGTTGGTGTGGAGGAATGTTATTGTCTGCGCTCGGCATTTACACACACCAATTTTGGTTGATGTTGCTGGGTTCGGGTGTAATCGGTGGTATTGGTTTAGGGTTGGGCTATATTTCGCCCGTTTCGATGTTGATTAAATGGTTTCCCGATCGTCGCGGCATGGCAACGGGTATGGCAATTATGGGTTTTGGCGGTGGCGCGATGATTGGTTCGCCATTAGCAACGTTACTCATGGGATATTTTGCCAACGAAACGGACGTAGGCGTTATGCCAACATTTATTGCGATGGCTTGTATTTATTTTGTATTCATGATGTCGGGCGCGTTGACTTATCGTTTACCCGTTGCAGGTTGGAAGCCAGAAAATTGGAATCCACTTACAATATTAAAAGAAAATAAAATGGTTACGCCGCATCACGTTCACGTTAAAAATGTTTTCAAAATCAAACAATTTTGGTTGCTGTGGGGCGCGTTGTGCATGAACGTGAGTGCAGGAATTGGCGTAATTGGTATGTCATCGCCGATGTTGCAAGAAGTTTTCGGCGGTAAATTGATTGGCTTAGAAAAAACGTACAGTGAACTTGATAAACCTGAATTAGTCACGGTTGCGGCGGTTGCGGCAGGATTTACCGCGTTACTGAGTTTGTTCAACATTGGTGGACGATTTTTTTGGGGCAGTTTGTCGGACAAATTAGGACGTAAATTAACCTTTATGGTGTTTTTCGTAGCTGGCTGTGCGTTATATTTAAGTGTTTCGGGTAGTGCAATCTCAGGAAATAAAGGCTTATTTGTCGGTGCATTGTGCGTGATTTTAAGTATGTATGGCGGCGCATTTGCAACTGTTCCCGCCTATTTAGCCGATTTATTTGGTACGCAAATGGTAGGAGCCATTCACGGACGATTATTGAGCGCATGGGCAACAGCCGGCGTTTTAGGTCCTGTCATTGTAAATTATATGCGTGATTATCAACTCGGTTTAGGCATTCCACGCGAGCAAGTTTACAATCAGACAATGTGGATTTTAGCGGGGTTGCTGATTGTTGGTTTGATTTGTAATTTGCTTATTCGTCCGATTGATGAAAAATGGTTTATGTCAGCCGATGAATTTATAAAAGAAAAACATTTAGCAGAAGATCGCATTCACGATGAAGAAGTGAATGAAAATGAAACCAATGATATGGCAAATTCAACACCGTTAATTTTAGTTTATGTGGCATGGGCAGTGGTTGGAATGCCATTGGCGTGGGGCATTTATAAAACACTGATGAACGTGAGTAAGTTTTTCGTGTAGGATTGCGTCCACACCACAAAAGAACGTGTGAAAAATTGAAGTGTGGGTTGTACAAATTCAGACTGAAAATTTATTGCATTACATATTTGATTAAAAAAAGAAAATAGGATTTTTTATGCCGCGAGTCCTCATTATTGATGATAATGTAACTAATTTAACGTTATTTCGACATTTACTAAAAAGAATAGATGATGTTGAAAGTATTAGTTTTGAAGAACCCGAAAAAGGGCTTGAATGGTGTCAAGAAAATGAGCCTGATTTAGTTTTGCTTGATTACATGATGCCGATGATGGATGGTTTGGAGTTTACTCGACGCTTTCACTCCATTGCTGATTCTGATTACAAAGATGTACCCATAATTATGGTAACTGCAGACACTGAAATTGACATAAAACGGCAGGCGTTTGAATTGGGTGTAAATGATTTTTTGACTAAACCCATTGATAAAACTGAATTTTTAGCGCGTACTCAAAATTTACTCGCATTGCGTAAAAGCCAAATTAACCTTAAAGATCGTGCAGCATGGCTGACAATTGAAGTTAAAAATGCGACAGCTGAATTAAAAGCAAGTGAACGCGAAATGGTTATTCGTCTTGCAAAAGCAGCAGAGCATCGTGATCCAGAAACAGGTCAACATTTGTTACGCATGGCAAACTATTCGCGCTTAATTGCTCGAGAATTAAATCTTTCTGACTCAGAGCAGGAATTGATTTTAGATGCAGCACCAATGCACGATATTGGAAAAGTCGCCACGCCTGATGCCATTTTGTTAAAGCAAGGCAAATTGACTAACGACGAATTTTTCATCATGAAGCAACACGTCATTACGGGTTACAGCATTTTAAGTGATAGTGATTCGTTGTTAATTCGCACCGCTGCAACAATGGCACTCGGTCACCATGAAAAATTTGATGGCACGGGGTATCCAAACAAATTAAAAGGTGACGAAATTCCAATTTATGCCCGAATTATAGCGGTCGCGGATGTTTTTGATGCACTTACATCAGCACGTCCTTATAAAAAAGCGTGGTCATTAGAAGATGCAGGGCAATTTTTAAAAGACCACTCAGGAAGTCATTTTGATCCGAAATGTGTTGATGCTTTTTTTCGTGCATGGGATGACGTACTGCAAATTCATGCTCGCTACAAGGATGATGACGAAACCATTGATATTGAACAGTTCTAAACGTTATGGTCGCAAATAAGCCGTTAAAAATTTTTTTTAGTGCGGGCGAGAGTTCGGGCGAACATCACGCGGCTAATTTATTTTTGCAACTTCAATCACAATTACCAAACGTAAGTGGAATCGGCATGGGTGGCGCGAAAATGGCGCAAGCTGGCATTTCACTTTATTACGATTCCAGTCAAATCGCGGTTATCGGCGTTATAGAAGTGATTAAGCATTACACTGAAATTCGCCGCACGTTGAAACAAATGCAGCAATTATTGTTAGACGAGCGTCCTGATTTGTTGATTTGTGTTGATTACAAAGAATTTAATTATCAGCTCGCTAAATTTGCGAAACAGAACGGAATCAAAGTGTTGTTTTATGTCAGCCCACAAGTTTGGGCGTGGCGCAAAAATCGAGTAAAAAAATATGGTGCAGTGATTGACATGATGGCGGTCATTTTTCCATTTGAAACCGCTTATTACGAAGCTGAAAATGTCCCCGTGCGTTACGTTGGGCATCCATCTGTTGATAAAGTAGTCCCTCGTTTTACCAAAGCCGAAGCCCTACAACATTTTTCGTTAAGTTCAAATGCACCAATTATTGGTTTAGTTGCTGGCAGTCGCGCCAATGAAATTAAACGATTGTTACCCGTTATGCTCTCTGCGGCAGAACGTTTGAAAGTCGATTTTCCTGATTGCCAATTTGTGT
>CAIRCR010000282.1 GCA_903877065.1 uncultured Pseudomonadota bacterium | reverse complement strand
GTTGAATTTTTTGCACCGTGGGTAAAAAAATCAAAATGAAAATATATTAGTGTGGTCATTGTAAAAGTCTAGCACCAGAATGGGAAAAAGCTGCGAATGCACTTGAAGGTATAGTTAGAGTTGGAGCAGTTGATATGACAACAGATTAATCTGTTGGAGGACCATATGATGTTAAAGGATTTCCAACTTTAAAATTTTTTGGAGAAAATAAAAACTCACCGTTAGCATATGAAGGTGCTAGAACAGCTCAAGAAATAGTTAATTATGCTCTAGATTAAGTTAAAAAAGTAATTTATATTGCTCTGATATAAAGATAGCACTATAAAAGCTTTCAGGAAAAAGTGGGGGAAAAGATAAAAAAGACAGTGGTTCAAAATCTAGTGGTTCAAGTTCTGGTAACAGTGATGAAAAAGATGTGATAGTTCTTGATTAAAATAATTTTGATACTCTTCTTATGTAGAGTACTGAACCATGGTTTGTTGAATTTTACGCACCTTGGGTATTTAAATATTATTGATAAATAAGTGTGGACATTGCAAGTAATTAGCCCCTCATTGGAATAAATTGGCAACTGAATTGAAAAAAGACGGAATTAAAGTTGCTAAAGTAGATGCGACTGAAAATTAGAATTTGGCATAAAAATATGGCGTAAAAGGGTATCCAACCATAAAATGGTTTTAACCTGGTAACAAAAATTCAGGAGAGGTGTTAGACTATGGAGGAGCAAGAGAAACCGATGCAATGGCTGAATGGGCGAGATAAAAATTTTAAGTTCCTGCTAAATTTTTACAATTAATTGATTAGGATACTTTTAATGAAAATTGTGTACAATATTAGGGTATTAAGTTTTTAATATAACTAAGGTGTAAGTGTAATAGTTTTCTTACCTCACATATTTGATACATCAGCAGAAGAGAGAAATGCCGAATTATCGGTTGGTTAAAAAGTAAACATTATTATTTAAAATTATCCAGGTTGCAAAATTAAATAGAGGAAAACCCTTTAATTTCGTTTGGTCTGAAGGTGGCAGTTAATAATAATTAGAAGAAGTCGTGAGTATATATATTTTAGTAATACATTTTAAGATGTTGGTGGTAGCGGATATCCAGCAGTAGTTGCTATATCAGCTAAAAAGGAAGTATTTAGTTCGATGAGAGGTTCATTTTCTGAGAAGAATTTAGATATATTTTTGAAGGAATTGACAAGCGGAAAAGCATATTTCCAGAAAATTTCAAAATGGACAGACTTAAAAAAGAGAAATTGTTATGACAGAAAAGAAAATTGCTACGACAGATAAAAAAAGAAATCAGCTCATCGAATTAGGTGCAGAAGTTTTAGCGGATACGCTATTGGAACTCAGCAGTTCAGACAAAATGATAAAAGATGTTATCAAGCGTTTGATTTCATCACCTGACGAAAAAGTGAAATTGTTTAAAACAAAACTTTCACAAATTAAACGCCGTACTAGCTTCGTTGATTGGAATGAGGGACGTGCTTTTGCGTACGAATTACGCGAATTATTGAGTTTGTTAAATGACGTTAAAAATCCCGATACGGGTTTGGAATTAGTTGGGCAATTTTTAGAAGCCGATAAATCTATTTTTGAACGATGCGATGATTCAAACGGTGAGATTGGCAGTGTGTATGGCTATGAAGTGGCGAATTTTTTTGTTAATTTTGCAAATCGTTGTGCAGATAAACAAAAAGTTATCGATTACACCATTCACCTTAATCAAAACGATGGTTACTGCGTTCGACGATTTGCTTTTGATCGTGCCAATGAGTATTTGGATGAATCTACGCTCCGCGTTTTAGTCGATCAACTTTGGAATCAATTAGAAACAGTCGATCCGAATAAACAATATGCTGAATACACCAAGCAACGTTGGTGCAGTGCAATTAAAGCAATTGCCAAACAATTAAAAGACGCGCCATTATTTGAACAAGCGATTGCTGCTTATTACGATTGCGGTGATATGAGCTTATCAACCGCTGGCTATACTGAAATTGCGGAAGTTTATTTTGAATCGGGCGAGCCACAAATCGCTTTGTCGTGGATGAATAGAATTGGAAAAAATGAAAGCTATTTGTTATGCGAGCGCAATGCGTTGTTACTCAAAATTTATGGCGAATTGGGCGATAGTGAATCACAAGCTAAAATCGCATGGGATATTTTCAAATCAAATCGCACAAAAGAAACCTTTGATCAGCTTCTTGGCATTATTGGTTCAGATGACGAAGATGAAATTCTTGCCAACGAAGTTAGCATCATAATGAGCGAACCTAAATTGTCGAATGTTGATGCCAAGTTTTTATTGTCAGAAGGTTACATCGACGAACTGGAAAATTATTTCTTTGCTCGACTAGATCAAATTGATGGTAAATACAATTACGACACAGCATTGTTTTTCGTATCGCATTTTGAAGCAAAAGGAAAATACTTAATTAGTAGCTTGATACACCGCATTTTGCTGGATTCAATACTCGAACGCGCTAATTCAAAATACTACGGCTACGGAGTGAAGTATCTGAAAAAATTAGATCAACTTGCCTCGTCTGTTTCAGATTGGAAAACTTACCTACCTCATCAAGATTATTTTCAGCAGATCAAAAAAGAGCATGAGCGCAAGCGCAGTTTTTGGTCAGCGTATTGAACCGATGCAATTCACAACGAGAAAAACATCATCATGGCATTAAAAAAATCAGAGCTTTATTCATCACTTTGGCAAAGCTGCAACGAACTACGCGGCGGCATGGATGCCTCACAATACAAAGATTATGTGTTGGCGATGCTATTTATCAAATACGTTAGCGACAAATACGCTGGCTTACCTTTTGCTCCGATTAAAATCCCCGAAGGTGCAAGTTTCAAAGATATGGTTGCACTCAAAGGCAAACCAGACATCGGCGACCAAATTAACAAACACATCATTGCGCCACTCAAAGAAGCCAACAAATTAGCCGAAATGGCTGATTTCAACAGCACCGATAAATTAGGCGACGGCAAAGAAAAAATTGACCGTTTAACGAACCTCATCGCTATTTTTGAAAATCCCGCGCTCGACTTTTCTAAAAATCGCGCAGAAGGTGATGACATTTTGGGCGATGCTTACGAATATCTAATGCGTCATTTCGCAACGGAAAGTGGAAAAGGCAAATGAGATTATTATATTCCCTCAGAAATTAGCTTGATAATTTCTTGCACGTTAAAAATCAAAGATGC
>CAIRCR010000281.1 GCA_903877065.1 uncultured Pseudomonadota bacterium | reverse complement strand
TCTTTAGTAAGCAACACCGTCAAAGTTTGAGATGCTTTTACTTTAGTTTGTTGATCTTCGGTTAAGTTTTTATCCTTAACTGGCATATTGATTTCCATGGTTTGCGGCTTATTCATGGAAGTGGTTAACATAAAGAAAGTGATCAATAAAAAACCTAAGTCAACCATGGGTGTAAAATCCACCCTTGTCGACATTTTTTTACCTTTCTTTTTGCCTTTATGGGCTCCACCGCCACCGCCACTTTCTATCTCTGACATCGCTAATTTTTTTTATGAATTATTAATTCTCAGCCTTTTCCAAGCTTGTAATAAAGTTGAAACGGTCTACTTTTTTATCTTGCAAAGTTGCGATCACTTGCTTTACTACAGGAAAGCCTGCATTTTGATCACCTTTAACAGCAACCCTTAAAGCCTTATTTGTAAAACGCGCTTGCAATACCCAATCAGCTAATTCGTTGTTAGTAGAATCCGAAGGGATTCCAGTTTGTGCGAATTTTTTTCTGCCTTCTGCATCTAAGTCTAAATATTGTCCTAGATTTTTAACCGACACGCCAAATGAACTCAACAAAGAGAATTCTTTTTTCTGTTTGTCGTTAAAAGTAAGTTGATATTTCTCAGCCATTTTATCTAACAATTCAACTCTATTCGACTCCCCATCCATTGCAAAAAACACGCGCGAATCTTTGTCTATTGTTAATAATAAAATATCTGTTTCTGGTAACTTTATTTCTGAGATCGAGGAAGGTGTTGTCACCGTCACAGGCTCATCAGGTTTAAACTTGGTAGCCAACATAAAGAACGTAAGCAGCAAGAATGCCACGTCGGTCATTGCCGTCATGTCTACTACTGTACTCTTACGAGGAACCTTTACTTTTGACATTGTATATTTTATTTATTGTTAAAATTATTCTGGGTAATTATTATCTGTTTTTAGCAGCAAATGTTTGTACAATACTGTAACCCGCTTCGTCGATAGCATAAGTGATTGCATCGATTTTACTCGTAAATACATTGTACATGATTGTTGCAATAGCAGAGTTACCAATACCTAAAGCCGTATTAATTAAGGCCTCAGAAATACCAGTTGCTAATGCTACTGAATCTGGAGAACCAGCGGTTGCTAATGCAGAGAAAGCTTTAATCATCCCCAATACCGTTCCTAATAACGCGATTAAAGTAGAAACCGAAGCCATGGTTGCAATTACCACTAAGTTTTTCTCTAAACCTGGTAATTCTAAAGTAACCGACTCTTCAATTTCTTTTTGAATAGAGATGATTCTTTGATCGGTTGGCATGCTAGTTAATGTTTCCATTTCTTTGTATTTCAACAAAGTTGAACGCATTACATTTGCTACTGAACCTCTTTGAACATCACACTCTTTTATAGCACCATCAACATCATTTTGATCTAATTTTGCTCTGATTTTTCTAACAAATGCTTCTGCATTTCCTTTTCCTTGCGCCTTACCAATTGTTAAGTAACGCTCAATAGAAAATGTAATGTTCATTAAAACCAATGACAATAAAATAGGTACGATATAACCACCTTTGTGGATCAAACCTAATACGTGTCCTGCACCTTCTTGAACTGGGTGATTCGCTGGA
>CAIRCR010000280.1 GCA_903877065.1 uncultured Pseudomonadota bacterium | reverse complement strand
TATTATATCTGAGAGTTAATTTATAAATTTATGTTATGTTTATTGAATGGTTTATATAGGCGAAGCTTATTTTTTTTCTTGCATTTTTTATTTTTTATTTTTCGTTTTTACTTGAGGATTTTCATGAAATTTATCATCAACCGCGAAGCATTACTCGGTTCATTGCAACAAATCGTCAGTGTTATCGAAAAACGCCAGACAATGCCTATTCTGGGTAATGTCTTGCTAGTCCTCGAAAACGAGCAGCTCACCATGACTGGCACAGACTTAGAAGTTCAACTGATTTCAAAAATCGATTTGCCCAACGCAACTTCTGGAGCAATAACTGTTCCAGCCCGTAAATTTTTAGATATTTGCCGTTTGTTGCCCTCGGGTTCAGAAATTAAATTCGAGCAAAACGATGACAAAGTGAAAATTACTTCAAATCGCAGTCGTTTTTCGTTGAATTGTTTACCAGCTGATAATTACCCAGAATTTACAGAGGACGAATTGGAACATCAGTTCGTGATTAACGCTGGGCAGTTTAAGCGTGCGTTGGATAAAACTACTTTTTGCATGGCAAATCAGGACGTGCGTTATTACCTGAACGGCTTGTTGCTTCATATTTCCAACAGCAAACTCGAATTAGTCGCGTCTGACGGGCATCGTTTGTCGCTCTACGAAGATCAACTTGAAATTCCAACAGGTTTTGAAGCACGAATTATTTTGCCGCGTAAAGGCGTGTTAGAACTCAACAAACTGCTCGATGACAACGAAATTGAATTGAAAATTGAATTTTCCAGTAGCAGCATTCGCATTTACATCAAAAATCAGATTTTTTCGGCAAAATTGGTCGATTCAAAATATCCAGATTTCAGCAAAGTTTTTCAACAAGGTTTTTTAAGTCCACTCGAAATCGAAAAAGCCATTTTAAAAAATGCGCTCACTCGTGTCGCAATTTTGTCGAACGAAAAATTCAAAGGCGTAACTTTTGACATCGACACCGAACGTTTGAAAATCAGCACACATAATCCCGAACACGACGAAGCTGAAGAAGAATTGGCAATTATTTATGACGACGAACCCTTGTCGATTGCCTTTAACGCACAGTATTTGTCCGATGCAATGTCGAATTTAGACGGCGATACAGCAATGCTCACAATTGCCCAAGATTCAAGCAGTTGTTTTATTCACGAACCCAATGGTGAAAAATACAAATTTATCGTGATGGCAATGCGCCTGTAATCGCTATTTCGCGCTATAATGTACGACCAAAAACAATGCTTGATTTTCGAGCATTGTGTTCTCAGATTTTTAGCTACAGGACATACATACCCGCTATGAGCAAGCCAATCGATCAATACGACAGCAGTAACATTCAAGTTCTCAAAGGGCTAGACGCAGTTCGCAAACGCCCTGGAATGTACATTGGCGACACCGATGACGGTTCGGGTTTGCATCACATGGTTTTTGAAGTCGTCGATAATTCAATTGACGAAGCGTTGGCGGGATACTGCAAAGAAGTTCGCGTAATTATTCACACAGACGGCTCTGTGAGCGTTTCTGACGACGGTCGTGGCATTCCCGTAGACATTCACGAAGAAGAAGGTCGTTCTGCCGCAGAAGTTATCATGACCGTTTTGCACGCAGGTGGAAAATTCGACGATAACGCCTACAAAGTTTCAGGCGGTTTGCACGGCGTAGGTGTTTCCGTGGTCAATGCGTTGTCGGAAGAATTACACCTCGAAGTTCGTAAAAACGGACAACTTTACAAACAAACGTACAAAAATGGCGAGCCAGTAGACCCTCTTGCCTCGTTTGGCGAATTTGAAGGCTCAGGTACCACTATTCGTTTTTTGCCCAGTAAAGCCACATTTACGGACGTAGAATTTCATTACGACATTTTGGCAAAACGGTTGCGTGAACTTTCGTTTTTGAATTCAGGTGTGCGAATCAGTTTGTTTGACGAACGTAGCGACAAAGAAGACATTTTTGAATTTGAAGGTGGTATCAGTGCATTTGTCACGCATTTAAACAAAAACAAAACACCGTTATTTCCCGAAGTTTTTTACTTCACCGCCGACAAAGAAGGCGTGACAGTCGAAGTTGCCATGCAGTGGAACGATTCGTATCAAGAAAACGTTTTTTGTTACACCAACAACATTCCACAACGTGACGGTGGCTCACATTTAGCGGGTTTTCGCGGTGCATTAACCCGAACCGTAAATCAATACATCGAAAGCAGTGGTTTAGCGAAAAAAGAAAAAGTTGCCACAACTGGCGACGACGCACGCGAAGGATTAACAGCGGTTTTATCCGTGAAAGTGCCAGACCCAAAATTTTCATCGCAAACCAAAGACAAACTCGTTTCATCGGAAGTCAAACCGCTGGTTGAATCGACGATGAATGAAAAACTACAAGAATTTTTGTTAGAAAAACCGCAAATCGCAAAATTGATTGCGGGCAAAATTATTGATGCCGCAAGGGCACGTGATGCTGCACGTCGAGCGCGTGAAATGACACGTCGTAAAACCACGTTAGACATAGCGGGTTTGCCTGGAAAATTAGCGGATTGCCAAGAAAAAGACCCTGCGTTGTCAGAATTATTTTTAGTGGAAGGTGATTCAGCGGGCGGCTCTGCAAAACAAGGTCGTGACCGCAGAACACAAGCGATTTTGCCACTCAAAGGTAAAATTTTAAACGTTGAAAAAGCACGTTTTGACAAAATGATTTCGTCTGAAGAAGTCGGCACGTTAATCATTGCGTTAGGTTGCGGCATCGGCAAAGAAGAATATAACCTCGAAAAATTACGTTACCACCGCATCATCATCATGACTGACGCGGACGTTGATGGTTCACATATTCGCACGTTGTTACTAACGTTTTTCTATCGTCAATTACCTGAAATCATTGAAAAAGGTTACATTTACATCGCGCAACCACCGCTTTACAAAGTCAAAAAAGGCAAACAAGAACATTACGTCAAAGACGATGCGGAATTGAACAGTTATTTGATTCAACTCGCGCTTGAAAAAGCACAGTTAATTACGCATTCTTCCGCGCCTGCAATTCAAGGGCAAGGTTTAGAAAAATTAGCAAAAGCATTTTTGGACGTGAACGCGATTATTCAACGTTTGGCACGACGTTATGATGATTTGTTTTTAGATCAATTTTGCTACATTCAACCGCTTAACGATGAAACAAAATCATCAGCCGAATCAATGCAAACGTGGCTTGACAACATTCATGCTCGTTTGACGCAAGCAGGTGGATTAGCCGAATTTAGCAGCGAATTGGAATATCACAACGCGCACAATTTCAAAATTACCGTGACAAAACGTCGCCACGGCACAAGTAAAGTTTTTGAGTTGTCGATGACGTTTTTCAACAGCATGGACTATCAAAAAATTTCCACTTATGCGAATGAAACGGCAGGGATGTTTAACACAGAATCCTTGATGCAAATGGGCGAGCGTCAACAAACTGTCGAAAACTTCAAACAAGCGTTTGAATGGATGATGCGCGAAATCAAAAAAGGGCAAACGATTCAACGCTACAAAGGCTTGGGTGAGATGAATCCTGAACAACTTTGGGAAACCACGCTCGATAGCAATAATCGCCGTTTGTTGCAAGTTCGGATTGAAGATGCGATTGCGGCGGACGAAATTTTCACTACGTTAATGGGCGATGTGGTTGAACCACGCCGTGATTTTATTGTAAAACACGCGCTCGACGTGTCGAATTTGGACGTTTAAAAATGCTTTCTTATCCTGCCATTGACCCTGTTGCTGTTTCGATTGGTGCCATAAAAATTCATTGGTACGGCATCATGTACTTGATTGGTTTTGCGGCGACGTATGTTTTAGGGCAATACCGCGCAAAACAAACGTGGTCACCGATTAAACCCGAAGCGATTGAAGATTTGGTAACTTTCGGCGCAATGGGCGTGATTTTAGGCGGGCGATTTGGCTACATTTTGTTTTATAACTTCGGCGCATTTTTAGAAAACCCGCTGATTTTGTTCAAAATTTGGCAAGGCGGAATGTCTTTTCATGGCGGAATGCTCGGCGTATTTGCGGCAATGGCGTGGTTTGCAAAAAAGCAAAATTGCTCGCTTTGGCAACTCACAGATTTAATTGCACCAATTGCACCGATTGGGCTAGGCGCGGGGCGAATTGGGAATTTTATCAATTCCGAACTTTGGGGCAGACCAACAGACGTGCC
>CAIRCR010000279.1 GCA_903877065.1 uncultured Pseudomonadota bacterium | reverse complement strand
GCAGTTGAGCAAGCAACTGAAAGATGGACTATGCCAATTCAAAACTGGCAACTTGCTTTGAATCAATTTATGATTTTCTTCGAAGGGCGATTTCCTTCGATTTTTTGACGACGGTTTACACGAAAATTTTTACACCCTCGCACCTTGGATTACACAAAACCTTGAACAACTTGCGTTAGCCTATGCGTCTGAAAAACTTGTGCCAGAACATTTTGAAGAAATCCGCGACAAACGTGAAAAAAGCGTTGATAAAACATTAACTGCTGTTCATGAACGCTTAGTGAAAGAAATTAACTTTTGGTCAGATCGTTATATCAAAGCGCAAGAAGATGAAGCCGCTGGCAAACAAATTAAACTCAATGTTGAAAATATACGACGTACTATCGATGATTTAACGTCACGGTTAGAATCTCGTCAAAAAGAGTTGGAAGCAATGCGGCACATAATTTCTGCAACCCCCGTCATTTTAGGTGGTGCGTTAATTATTCCAGCTGGCTTAATTTCTCAACGTAAAGGTCAATCTAATTGGTCAGCGGATGCTGTAGCGAGAGCGCGAATTGAACGTGTTGCAATGCAAGCAGTTATCGATGCAGAACTGGCTTTAGATCATGATGTAACTGATGTATCGGCGCAGAAATGCGGATGGGACATAACAAGTCAACCAAAACCGATTGATGGCAAACTACCTGTTTCACGTCACATTGAAGTAAAAGGTCGTGCCAAAGGACAATCAACCATTACCGTTACGCGCAATGAAATTATTTATGCACTCAATCAACAAGATAAGTTTATTTTGGCTGTTGTGATTGTTGATGGTGATTCGCACGATAAACCGTATTACATTCGCACGCCTTTTATCCAAGAACCAGATTGGGCAGTTACAAGCATCAATCTTGATTTGAACGAATTACTCAAACGAGCAGAAAAATGAGAATTGATTCATTAACGTTACAAAACTTTCGGAAATTCGATCAAATTTCTTGTAATTTTGACAAACATTTAACTGTTTTAATTGGTGCTAATGGGGATGGTAAAACGACATTACTAGATGCTGTTAGGATTGCCTTGTTACCTTTTATAAAGGGTTTTGATTTAGGAAGCCAAACTGGGAAATCTGCGACTATTCAACTTGAAGATGTCCGACGTAAAATTCAAGATTCAGGCAATATGGAACCTCAGTTACCTTCGTATATAACTGCTTTAGGAAATTGGGACAAAGAAGAATGGACTCAAACACGCGAAAGTATCAGGAAAAATACCAATACGTTACAAGATAAAAACACAAAGAAACTCAACAAGTACGCCAAGAAATTGCAAGAAAAAAGCCGCTCAGGTGAGGAAGTTGTTCTACCATTGATCACTTACTTGGGAACATCCCGTTTATGGTATCAAGGGCGTTATCGTGCTGAAACTTCTGAAATTACGTTAGATGTGAATGATTATTCGCGCACTTCAGGTTATTTGAACTGCTTATCTTACACTTCTAGTTTCAAAGCATTTGCCGATTGGTACAGTTGGATTTGTCGTAGCTATGATGAGGCAAGATTAAGAGCTTGGGAAAATAAAACTTCGTTGGATGCAAGTGGTCAGCGATTTGAAGATACTGTTAAAGTTATTCAAAGTAGTGTTGATACGTTAATTAAAGAAATGACAGGTTGGCACAGTTTAAGATTCAGTTCTGAACATCATCAACAATTAGTGATGCAACATCCAACTGAGGGAACGTTGCCAGTTGATATGTTAAGCGATGGTCTTAGGAACATGATTGCAATGATTGCAGACATAGCTTTTCGTAGTTACAAACTCAATCCGCAATTTGGAAAAGACGCTGCATTAAGAACACCTGGCATTGCTTTGATCGATGAGGTTGATATGTTTTTGCATCCAAAATGGCAGCAAACCGTTCTGGCATCCTTACGAAATGCTTTTCCCGAAATTCAGTTCATCGTCACAACCCACAGCCCACAAGTCTTAACAACGATTGGTCGGGAAAATATCCGCGTGTTGACAGAAAACGCGGCTGGAGAAATGGTTGCTCAAATGCCACGAATTAGCCCACTTGGTCACGAATCAGGTGATGCGTTAAGTTACGTCATGCAAGTCCCTGTAAAACCTGAAATGCCGTTTGATGACGACACAAACACTTATGAACAAATGATCAGAAATGGCGATGAAGAAACGCAAGACGCTCAAACAATCAAAAAAAGATTAGACGAGCTGGGTTACGAATTTGCAGACAGTGATTTACAAACATGGCGATTTTTAGCCAGTCGTAAAAAGGTGAACACATGATTGAATTGGTACATGGTCAAGAACCAATTGAACTGCGTAATTTCAATCAGCAAAATCCAAATGCTTCACCAGACGATTTCGACAGTTTAACGTTTGCACCAGTTAAAGAACGTGTTAAAAACGCATTGCATCGTGACCAAGACGGATTGTGCGCGTATTGTGAACAACTTTTAACTGCTAAACAGGGACAAGTGGATCACATCAAACCAAAGGCAGCACAACAACCAACGCAACCATCATTCCCTGATTTGGCGTTTAAATACACAAACTTTGCTCACAGTTGCATCAATAATGGCACTTGCGGACAAAAGAAAAAATCAGGCGTTTTACCAATTGAACCTGCACCAAATTGCAATGATTCTTGGGTTCTTTTGAAGGATGGCAAAATTGAACCGAAAGCAAATTTAACCAGAAAAGAAAAACATCGCGTGATTCAAACACGCGATATGCTTGGTTTAAACAAAGATGCGACATTATTACGAGATCGTGAAAAATGGTTTGCTCAAGTGGTGAACATCGCACGGACAACGCCTCAAGAATTGGATGATTTTTTAAAAGACATTCCGTACCGATACATTTTGAAAACCGTTTTTTAAACTCCAGAATTAGCATGACAATTTATTCCAAAATAAAAAATAGTGATAAATACTATTTTTATGTGTACAATCTCTAACAGTATAGAGATTTTGAAATTTAAAAATAGAGGTGATTATGATTTCTCAAAATTTCTTTTTATCCCTTGCTAAAGAAAGGGACTTACCAACTTCGGCTAAAACTATTCTGTTTTTTATAATGGGAAGTTCTGACGCTGAAAGTTACATTTTTTTTAAACAAAAAGACCTTTCAGATGAACTAAAAATAGATAAATCTGAAGTTTGCAAAGCCTTGAAGATTCTAATGAATAAAGGAATTATTGCAAAAGCAGGCACTGTATCCGCCTACAAATTAAACCCAGATTACGGCTTGAATAATTCAACTGACGAAACAAATTACATAAAGAAAACACAAATGATCGCTATGCACGCCTAATTAAAATGACTATCAAACTCCCAAAAAAACTCATCGAAGTTGCCTTGCCGTTAGATGACATCAACATCGCGGCAGCACGCGAAAAATCTATCCGTCATGGGCATCCATCAACGTTGCATCTTTGGTGGGCGCGTCG
>CAIRCR010000278.1 GCA_903877065.1 uncultured Pseudomonadota bacterium | reverse complement strand
GCAGTTGAGCAAGCAACTGAAAGATGGACTATGCCAATTCAAAACTGGCAACTTGCTTTGAATCAATTTATGATTTTCTTCGAAGGGCGATTTCCTTCGATTTTTTGACGACGGTTTACACGAAAATTTTTACACCCTCGTGCCAAAGGTTCAAGACTTGTTGCAACGCATCTTCTCGCGCAACCAATGGGATTTGTGGGTTGAGTTTTGAAATCGCATTACGCAAGCGTTCAGGCAGTAGCACTTCAACGTAGTTTTTACGTTCGGGATTGATTGCGTCAGGTGCTATGTCATAGCCAGAAATGACGGTATAGCCAACTTCGGCAAGTTGGTTTAAGGTTTCTTGTTCGAGTTGATCTTCAGTCATGTTCGTTAAACACAGGAATATATATTTTTTCAACTTTATCGCTATACATTTCGAGATAGCCACTAATTGCTCCCGTAGGTAATTCACCCCAATAAAACAATTTTTTATAGCCACTTCCCATGTTATCAATCCTTGTGGGGTATCCTAAAATGGATTCAACTTGCGAAGTCGTCATGTCGGTTTTAAGTTGCAACCAAGAACGTCTGTATTTCCAACCCGATTTCGGGTCAATTTTTTCTTCTTCGGTTGACGTTACATTTGATGATTTTTGAGATTTTTCTAACCGACCAACGCGCTCTTGAAGGTTCTCGATAACGCGCTCTAATCGATTGATTTTGTCCGTGTCAAATTCCACTTCAGAAGCGGCTAATGCTCTGGTTTGTACGGCAAAAAACAACACACCGTTGATGATTACTTGGGTTAATTTAGTCATGTTTTTCCTCGCTTTTGTAATTATTTTTTTCTGTTTCTTGTTGTACGGCATCATTCACAATTCGCCCATTGAGCGAGTACCAATTCAAAATTCCAAGCTCACGGTTCTTTGCTTGCGCTTCTTTAACGGCTTTATTTCCGATGCGTACTATTTCTGCTGACCAACGTTCTTCTGACATTTCACGCATAACTCAACTCACGCTCGAAAAATCTGTATTGCTTGGCTTGAGGTGTTGGTTTGGCTTCGGATTGATAAAAAATGATGGTGTCTTCGACCAACTGGCAAAGTTCGTCAAACACTTGTTTTTCATCGTCACCATGACAACCACCGTAAAAAAGGTCAGGGCAACTGCCAATAAAACATTCGTCTTCGTCTGACCACTCAACTATTTTGAGATAATGATTCTTCATATTTCCCCCACCCGCAACTGCCCCGAAATCAAACGCGGAAGTAAGGTGTCGCGGAGGTCGGCGAGTGTTTGGGATTTGTGAACATTTTCTGCCATTAACGAAAACAATGGCGTTACTGTTTCAGTAAAATTAGCTGCTAAATGTTCAGGAGGAATGCAGACAGGATAATTAGCCAAATCCTTCCAATTCACACGAGGCATTTTTGCACCATTTGACAATCTTTCGGCGTATGAGATTAAAGCTGTACTGAACAACAGCATTGCCGTAATTCCATAGTAAGCAGGAATTTGGGGTTGGCATACTAGAATGTCTGTAGAGCAAACTCCATCAAATGGTGCGACTACTACTTTATGAAAGTATGGGCGCAACTTTCCAAAAAGAATGTCGCCTTTGCTAAATGCACTTTTTGCATTTTCCAATCCTTCTGCGTTTCCCCAATCAGTCAAACTCAAAGATTTACGAGGTATATGTTCCAATCCAACATAATTGAATTCAGAAGTAAGGTTTGATACTTGCAATTGTTTTTTTGCTGTAGTGACTATATCGCCAAGCGTTCCAACCTCCCACCCCGCTGGCACAAGCCCCAATTCCGATTCCTCAAAGCTATCAGGAAACAACGCGGCGGTTTGTTCGTCCATGCCTTCGGGTTGCGTGCCTTGCATTTTGGCGTGTACGGGGTCGAAATCCACAAACCACGACTTAAACAGTGCCTGTGCAATGGCTTCGAGTGTGGCGTTGGTTTCGCGTAGGAGGGTGATGCGGTCGTCGAGACTGTGTAAAGTTCCTACAATGAATTTTCGTTCATCTTCATTTGCCCAATATAACGGAAATGAAAAAATAGCATCAAGCGTTATGCTTGCTTGGTTTGCACTTCCTTGAGCTTTCGATACAACATGATTTGAAAACTCGGAAGATTTCATTTGGTAGTAAATGAATAATTGGTCTACTAATTGTTTAGACTTTGCTCTGATAATCACTGAATTCTGATTCATCAATGCACCACTTGCCCATTTGGGAACGGTGATTGTTTTACCAACTACAGAAGCTGGATTATTTTGCCATGACCCAACTGTTGCAATAACTATGTCATGCTCTGCGAGTTGAACATCTTGATTAGCTTCTCTAATGTTCAATGATACAAACTTCAAATCAGAAGGGCTGATGCTGTTATCTGTGAAATTAGAAACTCTGATAACGGGAACACCAGAATTTGTGTAATCTTTTGACTTGAAAGCAAAACATTTTTTATAGTTGGTGACATCCCCTAATAAAACAGATTGCCATTCCTTGGATGACTCTAAATCTATCAAAACAATATACTGTTGTTTGATATTTTCTCGAAACGTATCAGGGATGTTATCCCAAACTAAAACATCAACGCGAAAAGGAAGTGAGCTTTCTTGCAAAGCATCTTTTAGATTATGAACTTGTCGGCTTTGTTCTTTCGTTGCAAAGACGACTAAATCCAAATCAGAATCGGATCTTGATGTCCATTTCACGCGCGAGCCAAATGCCCAAACTTTGGTATTTGGTAAATAGCGCGTTAATAATTGATGAAGATTATTTAAATCTTTTTCTGAAACATCAATGCGGGCATTTACTCCCATGTTTCACCTGACATTGTTTGATAAAGCCCAATCGCATCGTCTATAAAATCTGGAATTTGTCCTAAACAGTTATCTGCCTTGTCTTGGTCATAATCATGCGAAGTATCAACACGCATATCAGAATAAGAAAGCCAACTTTCTATTGAAGAAACGAATAATTTGTTTTCATTTGCTAAATGAAAAATAGGTTTTGGACTATTAGGAACTTCAGGAATCCCTAAACCTTCGATAAGATAACGTTTAAGCACTTTCCATAAGCAGTCATAACACGTTTCAAAACGCTGGATACAAGATTCAGCGATACCTTCTTTGTCCAACTCGCTCAAATCGTCACGATATTTAACGTTTTGATAATTTGCATTTTGTAACTCAAGATTTTTGAGTGACTTTTGGAATTTTCGATAATCAATCATTGCTCGCTCCTAAATTTATAACTCATAACCCAAACCGCCCAACTTCTGCCGAATCAACACATCAAGTTCAGCCCCTTTCGCCATTTGTTCACCTAACTTTTCGGTGAGTTTTTGCATTTTGTCAGCAAAGGCTTCGTCGTCATCTTCGACTTCTTCTGCGCCAACATAGCGTCCAGGTGTGAGAACGTGACCATGCTCTGCAATTTCTTCAAGTTTAACACTGCGACAATAACCCGCAATGTCTTGATAATCGCTTGCGCCTTCTTCACTGCGCCATGCCGCGACCATTCCTGCAATTCGTTCAATGACTTCGTCGGTGAGTTCAGCTTGCACACGGCTAATCATCGAACCTAATTTGCGTGCATCGATAAAAAGCACTTCACCTTGTCGCGTCGTCTTTTGTTTCGCCAAGAACCACAAACAGGCGGGAATTTGCGTGTTGAAAAACAACTGACCAGGTAACGCAATCATCACTTCCACGACATCAGCATCAACCATAGCGCGGCGGATTTCACCTTCGCTGTTTTGACTTGAACTCATCGAACCATTCGCCAGCACAATTCCAGCACGACCATTCAATTTGAGGTGATAAATCATGTGCTGAAGCCATGCGTAGTTAGCATTGCCTTGGGGTGGTGTGCCATAAACCCAACGCGGGTCGCCATCTAAACTGCCGTGCCACCAATCGCTAATGTTGAACGGGGGATTTGCCAAGATGAAGTCAGCGCGTAAGTCGGCGTGCTGGTTCTTGGTGAACGTGTCGCCAGGTTCTATGCCTAAGTTGTAATCAATACCACGAATGGCAAGGTTCATTGCGGCAAGTCGCCACGTCGTAGGGTTGGATTCTTGACCGTAAATAGAAACGTCACCGATCTTGCCACCATGAGCGGCAATGAACTTTTCAGATTGCACGAACATTCCGCCCGAACCACAGCACGGGTCGTAGACTTTACCATGATGCGGCGCAAGTACGGCAACCAGTGTTTTAACGATACTGGCAGGTGTATAGAACTG
>CAIRCR010000277.1 GCA_903877065.1 uncultured Pseudomonadota bacterium | reverse complement strand
TCGTTGGAATACAAAACACCTGATGAGGTTTATTTGAGCGCAACAGGTGGTGGTGCAAGAATCGTTGAACATTTCAGCGAAAAAAGAATTCTTCAACTGAAGAAATTATGCGGAAGTAAAGCCGCTGTTACAACACAATCGACACCATCTTAAATTAGACTAAAAATTGTCTAGACAATGGGGTCCACTATAGTTGTATTAACGATGTGTATAAAGCCATCATTGAAGAAATTGCTGATACTGATGATGAATACAATGATTTGATGGAAAATTTCCAACATACGAGGGTTGAGTCACGGTTTTTCCAACCATGTGTCACCAAAACACAAACAAAGCCATTGAATATAAATTCAGAATCAAGTTATGACAAACTGCTTGACATCATCAAAGAGGAAATCGAGAAGATGACCATTTTCATTGTAAAGCCAGATATTTCAGCAGATGAATATTTGAGATTACATAAAGAGCTTCTGAATAGAAAATATGGCTCTAAGCGGATCCAATTAAGAGGGCAGCTGTTATCAAACGATTACGGTAGGATATTGGAAGTTAGTTCTGAGGCGTGGGATGATTTTGAAAATCAGATTGATGTTCTGAAATCAAAATTTATCCCTTCAAAAAGTCTCACAAGAAGTATTATTCATAGAGTGGGTGGACGTAGTAGTTAAATAAAAATGGGGGCGAAAGCCCCTTTTTATTGCCGTGTTTTTGTCAAGATAGGTGACTAATTGTATTTATGTTGGAAATTTTAAATCAGCAGAATAAAACCTAATAAACACTAACCCTTTTATTAGGTTTCCCACCATTACTACGTTCTTCATCCTTTTCGTCCCCCTCCCTTCACACAAACCTTTTTTTATATTACCATCCATCACATATTATTAGGTTTTATTCAAAAGGTACTCAAATGGCTGGCAGACCCAAAAATTCTAAACGAAATTCTAAGCCCATTCTCGAATCACAATACAAAATCCTCAAATCATACATTAATGGAATGGAGACCTTTCAAACCACCAAAACAAAGTGGCTCAGAACTTTAGAAATCCTCTACATGACTGGAATGCGTGTCACCGAAATCCTTGACCTGAAAATCGGCGATATTCAAAAAGCCATCGAAAAAGCCGAACTCTCCGTCTATGTCAAAAAACAACAAATCATCCGCCACATTCCATTAAGCGAAAAATCCGTCAAAATCCTTAAAAAACTCATTGAGAATGAATCCGATGCTGAGAGTTACTTTATCCACAAACGAAATAACACCAAAAGCACCCTAAACCCCAATTCATTTACCAAAGAGTTCAACGATCTCATTCAAACCGTTTTAGGCGACAATTATTCTTCCCACTCCCTACGAAAAGGTATCATCACCGAAATGGGCGTTAGTGGTATCAATCCTAAAATCATTCAGCACTTCATCGCTCATAAGAACGTTAGTACAACATTGAATTACATCAAACCCACTTCCGATGACATACGCAACGCTTTACTTCGATAATCATCATAGAAAAATAAACAGAAATCTCGTATCATTAAGCAGATAAAACTTAAAAACCTTAACGCACCAGTTCCTCTAGGAAAATACAAATGGATAAGAAAACATTTGAAGATGCCAATGCTTTCTCTACTACCGAACAGTACACTGAAATGGCGCAAGTATGTAACATGTACAGTAATCCATCAACTACTCAACAAGCAATCAATCAATTTGGTTTAGAAAACGCCCAAGGATCG
>CAIRCR010000276.1 GCA_903877065.1 uncultured Pseudomonadota bacterium | reverse complement strand
GTGCAATGGGCTATGAATTGGCGTTGCAAGCCGCTCATCGATTATTAACCAAAAATTAACCAAGAGATCTTTGTCACATGGACATTAGAAAAATAAAAAAACTCATCGAGCTTATCGAAGCCTCAGATATTGCAGAGATAGAAATTAAAGAGGGGGAAGAATCCATTCGAATCAATCGTTACACGGCAACGGCTGCTCCTATTTCTCATGCAGTTGCACCCACAACAACACTCGTTGCAATAGGCGAATCCGCGCCCGCCGCAAAAACTGAAATAAAAGGTCATATCGTCAAATCGCCAATGGTCGGGACGTTTTATCGTTCGGCATCGCCTGGCAGTAAATCGTTTGTTCAAATTGGACAATCGGTACAAATAGGCGATACGTTGTGCATTATCGAAGCGATGAAAATTTTGAATCAAATCGAAGCAGACAAAAGTGGTGTGGTGACGCAAATTTTGGTCGAAAACGCTGAACCCGTGGAATACGGTCAACCGCTGTTTATCATTGAATAAGCGAGTCGTTATGTTTGATAAAATCGTTATCGCTAATCGCGGTGAAATTGCATTACGCGTGTTGCGTGCGTGTCGTGAACTCGGCGTTAAAGTTGTCGCAGTGCATTCGGAAGCCGATCGTGATTTAAAACACGTTCGTTTGGCAGATGAATCGGTCTGTATTGGCCCTGCAAATTCAGCAGATAGTTATTTAAATATTCCAGCAATTATCAGCGCGGCAGAAGTCACTGACGCAGAAGCCATTCATCCAGGTTATGGATTTTTATCTGAAAATGCCGATTTTGCTGAAAAAGTTGAGCAAAGTGGCTTTGTGTTCATCGGTCCAAAAGCGGAAACGATTCGGATGATGGGTGACAAAATTTCAGCTAAAAATGCGATGCTTGCCGCTGGGATTCCATGCGTTCCTGGCAACAATAATCCACTGCCAGACAATGCTAAAAGTAATTTAAAACTCGCCCAAGAAATCGGTTATCCCGTGATTATTAAAGCTGCGGGTGGCGGTGGCGGACGAGGCATGCGTACCGTTCACACCGAAGCTGCGTTACTGAATGCAATTGCGATGACAAAAGCTGAAGCAGGTAGTGCGTTTGGAAATCCAACGGTTTATATGGAAAAATTTTTGGAAGATCCGCGCCATATCGAATTTCAAGTCATGGCTGATTCGCACGGCAACGCGATTCATTTGGGTGAACGTGATTGTTCGATGCAACGTCGGCATCAAAAAGTTGTCGAAGAAGCCCCCGCACCCTTCATTACGGAAGCACAACGAAAATTTATCGGTGAACGTTGTGCGAAAGCCTGTGTTGACATTGGTTATCGTGGCGCGGGGACGTTTGAGTTTTTGTATGAAAAAGGCGAATTTTATTTCATTGAAATGAATACTCGCGTTCAAGTTGAACATCCCGTAACAGAGATGGTCACAGGATTTGATATTGTGAAAGAACAGTTGCGAATTGCCGCTGGCGAAAAATTATCAATGACACAAGATCAAGTAAAAATTCAAGGTCATGCGATTGAATGCCGCTTGAACGCAGAAGATCCACAAAATTTTATGCCTTGCCCTGGAACGATTGAGCAATTTCATATGCCTGGAGGACCTGGGATTCGTTGCGAAACGCACATTTACAATGGTTACAAAGTGCCACCGTATTACGATTCAATGATTGGAAAATTGATTGCTCATGGTGAAACGCGTGAAAGTGCAATTGCGCGAATGAAAACAGCGTTGAATGAAATTATTATCGACGGGATTAAAACCAACATTCCACTCCAACATGACATCATGATTGATAGTGCGTTTGCTGTAGGCGGTCAAAATATCCATTATTTAGAGAAAAAATTGGGTATTTATTAAAATGCCGTGGCATCAACTTACCATCACAACAACCGAAAAATCTGCGCCAAAAGTCGCAAAATATTTTTCACATTTAGGCGCGGTTTCCGTGACTTACATGGACGCGGAAGACGAGCCAGTTTATGAACCGCGTATTGGCGAAACTAAAATTTGGACAAATACACAAGTTATTGCGTTGTATGAATTAGACGTTGAACCCGAAAGCGTTAAAGCCGCCATTAACGCCAAATTTAAACATCATTCGCTTGAACACTGGGCGTATGAATTTGTTGAAGATCAAGCGTGGGAACGGGCATGGATGGAATTTTATCATCCGATGAAATTCGCCAATCGTTTGTGGGTTTGCCCAACCGACCAAGAACAGCGCGAAGAAGGCACCGTTTGTTTAACACTCGACCCAGGTTTAGCGTTTGGAACAGGCACGCATCCGACAACCGCGTTATGTTTGGAATGGCTCGCAAGCCATGATTTGACAGGTAAAACCGTGATTGATTACGGTTGTGGCTCAGGCATTTTAGCGGTTGCGGCAATTTTACTGGGTGCAAAAATCGCTTACGCTGTGGACATCGACCCGCAAGCTCTGACCGCAACACACGATAACGCTTTGAAAAATAATGTTGTAGACAAAATTCATTGTTATTTGCCCGAAGATTTTGAACCATTTGATGCAGATGTTGTTTTAGCAAACATTTTAGCCAAGCCATTGATTGATTTATCTCACTCAATTAGTGCGTTAGTGATTGAAAATGGTGATTTAGTTTTATCTGGCATTCTTGCTGAACAAGCGGACTCTGTCATTGAAGCATATATTGAAAAAATCCATTTTTCACCACGAGTTCAACAGGAAGATTGGATTCTTCTAAATGGTCAAAAACGTTAAATGTTCGCGTCAAAATATGAAAAACAAACCGCTTGTACGTTGTGCGGTTTGCCTGTTGACGTCAACGGTTTTACGTTAAAGACTTCACAGTGTGAACACAAATTTTGTTGTGTGGGTTGTTTAAGCATTTATCAACTATTTCACGGCGAGCAGTCCTCGCCACCCCCTGAAAAATTATCAAAGGAACACTCATGAAAAAAGCCTGTGAAAATTGTCATCGCGTTGCTATCGGAAAGCATTATAAAAACGTTCCCGTTTGGAAACGCGCTGTGGGTATGGTAATGATTTATTTACCTATTCTCACATTACCGTTTATTTTTCTTAGCGCGTATTGGTCATACTGGCATTTGCTGATGATGGGTGCAAAAGACGTGAAAACGTTGCGTGATTATTTACCCGCAAAAGAAAGTCACCGTTATGAGTTAAAAAATCAAATTAAAATGGAAGGCTCATTTGCGTTAAGTACCTCGCAATCAAAATTGTTTTGGATTTTAAATTGCTCTTGGTATTGCCCTGTAAGTGTTGCATTATTTGAATGGCATTCGTACTTGGTAAAATTGGTTGAAAATTTTTGGTGTCCGTTCACGCATTCCGAAAAAGAAAACTACAGCAATGCGTCTATCGACAAATCTTTTTGGCATATTTACCCAGATGATGCGGCAAAATTACATCCTGACGATTTGAAAAATCCGATTTGGAATGAAGACGAAGCCGCGAAAAAAGAATAAGCGCACTTAAAAATGCACATTGCTCATTATTCACTTCCCAATAATTTGATTCTCGCGCCAATGGCGGGAATCACAGATGCGCCATTTCGAGAAATCTGCACACAATTCGGTGCAGGTTTGACGGTTTCTGAAATGGTCGCGTCAAATCCTATGTTACGTCATCACCCACGCACTTTATTACGCGCTGAACACAGCGAAAACGCTGGTTTGTGTTCTGTTCAAATTCTGGGTACAAATCCACATGATTTAGCTGAATCCGCCCGTTTTAATGTTCAAAATGGCGCACAAATTATCGACATCAACATGGGTTGTCCCGCAAAAAAAGTCTGTTCCGTTTCTGCTGGTTCAGCGTTGTTGCGAGATGAAATTTTGGTAAAACAAATTCTCGAAGCCGTTGTGAAAGCAGTAAGCGTTCCTGTGACTTTAAAAATCCGCACGGGTTGGGATAACGAAAATCGCAACGCTTTGATAATTGCAAAAATCGCTGAAGACGCGGGAATTAGCGCGTTGACTATTCATGGACGAACACGAGCGTGTAAATTTGAAGGTTTTGCTGAATACGACACGATTAAAGCTGTGAAGCAAGCCGTAAACATTCCAATTATTGCAAATGGAGATATTGATTCGCCAGAAAAGGCGCATTTTGTTTTGAAAGAAACGGGTGCCGATGCAATTATGATTGGACGTGCCGCGCAAGGAAATCCTTGGTTATTTCAACAAATTTCACATTTTTTAACGCACAATTCGTTGCTTGAGTTGCCATCGATGAATGAAATTTATCACGTCATCACTCTACATTTAGAAAATCTTTATTCGTTTTATGGCGCAAATCTTGGTGTGCGATTGGCGCGTAAACATATTGGTTGGTATTTTCGTCACGTTGACGGCGTGAATTTACAACTCAAACAACAAATCAATCAAACACTAGAACCCGTAAAACAATTGGCGTTGGTACATTCGGCGTTAAATCAATCTCACAAAATCAAACGGTTTCACTAAGTAACGACCGCGTATCGGTAGAATAAGCTGATTTCATGGGCTGAAAATTATTGTGTGCGCTCATCAATCCTGCAATTAAACCGACCTTGTGCATTTGCTGTTTCAAATTTTCAAGATTTCGGGTAATCAGTGCGGTGGTTTGTGGCTGTTCATTTTTAAAATAAGTATTCACCACACCGTCTTGATAAGAAACTACACATTGCACTTCGCCCAATTTTGGTGGTGTCAGTGTTAAATTTACTGACCAGTGTTGCGTCTGTGTGTCCACCGCTTGATTTGCTTTATAACGCTGAATTTCCATTTTCAACGTTTCGGCTTGATTCCCCATCAAAAAAGGCAATTCAAACGCCCAAACTTGTTTTCCGCTATCTTCTTTTGGCAACGAATGCAATTGATCAATGACCACTTTCGCCAGCGCGTTTTCTGTCTTATTTTGCAACTGTTGCAGTTTATCGACTTGTGTTTCGGTTAATGCCAATTCATTTTGTTGCGTGATACCTTGTTTAAGCGTGTGCATCAATTTGAACAAATCATTCTTAAAATCCGTGTCTATAGATTCATTTTTCGTTACGTCGTCGTTAGTTGGAAGCAAGGGCAAACTGTTTTTTACGCTATTGGTATAAGGGCTTGTTTTCAAATTCGACAAAATATCAGCAGCCAGTTGTTTCAAAGATTGCGGGATATTTTCGGCGTGAGAGAGAGGTAAAAGTTGTGCATGCAATTCGATTTCATTTTGTTCAATGAGTCGCACGATTTCCTCGGTTGGCTCGGCTTCTTGTTTCAATAAATTTTGGAATAACGTTGAAGCAAGCTGTTTTAATTCATTGGTTGCGCTGACGTGTTGCAATAAATTAAGTAATGGCATTT
Source organism: uncultured Pseudomonadota bacterium (assembly GCA_903877065.1). GTDB lineage: Bacteria > Pseudomonadota > Gammaproteobacteria > Methylococcales > Methylomonadaceae > UBA10906. Next base: position 8,745 of record CAIRCR010000276.1, on the reverse strand, counting down.
TTAAATCAACAGGTAGAGCCTGTGTTTGCGTAGCCGTTGGTGTTTGAACAGGTAAGGGCATTTTTAACGTATTTGTTGCAGCACTTTTTGCTTCAAAAAAAAGTCCAGACGAATAAATCAAATGTTTTAATTTTTGCGGATTAAATAATTGTTCATGAGGTTGTAAATGCTCAAATAACGCGGCGGCATTTTGTTTTAGTGTGGCGGCAAGCGAATCATTTTTAATTTCTAACTGTGGTAAATCCGTGCGTAATTGATTTAGTAAAACACTCGGTGATTCGTGGCGCGGTAAAAGTTGTTTCATGAAAGAAGCAATTTTTTCTTCTTGAATCGCGGCTGGCGTTGCCACCATTGGCGACAATTGTTTAAATTCGGGCATTGCACCAATTTTCGTAATCGCTAACGTCAATGCTTGTCCGACTTTTAACGATTCACTGGTTTGCCAGGGTAAAAGTTGTAATTGATTGCGTTCGATGCTGATCAACATTTTTTTTCCACCAGCAGTGCTTTGATGGTCGTCAATGACTAATTCGAGTTGAATTTTATGCCCAACTAAACCAACAATTTTTGCTTCAACGGGTTGTTGCCCTTGTGCGTGAGAAACAAAATTTTTCAATGATTCATCAATACGACTAATCAATGGTGCAGTTGCCAGTGTCAGACGCGTAGCATTCATTTTTTCCGCGCTTGGTGGTGTTTCATAAGACTGCATATCAAGCGCGATAAGTTTAAATTCTAATTCGGGCGTAACTTTAGTGACTTGAAGTGTTGCATTCTGCCCAAGATAGGGCTGAAACGTTGCGCGTGGATTTTGATTTTCAACAGTGAAGTTTTGCCCACTCCATTTGAGCGTAATGCCATTTGCGTTGATAGCAACGACTTTCACAGCAATTTGTTGTCCGACAATTAAATGCAAATTATTTTCCACCAATGTTTTCATGGTTTGTAGTATTTGACTGTTGAACGAGGTTTGAATATCCATGTAAAAATCCAGATGAAAAATAATCGGCTAATTTTGAAGACTAGCACTATATCGTAAGCCTGACGAAAAACTAAAGTGCAAAAGAGTAAGCAAAAGTATCGGCATCGATTTTTGATGCGTATTCAATGGGCTATTTACACATGACGTTGTCAATAAAATTCGGATTGTAAGCGATTAAATCTTTTAAAAATTTTTTAAATGGCAAACGATGAATTTTTTCCAGTTGAATAGCGCGTTTTTGCAATTCTTTTTGTGAATAAATGGGGGTGTCTTCGTGAAAAAATAAACCAATAACATTCACCATGCCATGAACAGGTAATAGCAATAATTTAGCTTCAAATAAACCACCTGCCCACGCAAATAATTGTTTAAATTGTGTGTAGCTGTTCCACAAATCAACCACTAAAATCCCGTCCTTTTTGAGCATCGCTTTACACGAGCCAAAAAATTCTAAAGTGCATAACGCCTCCGCCATGCCTTCCGAATCAAACGCATCAAGCATAATGATGCTATAAAATTCCCTTTGCAGATTCATTCGATTTTTTGCATAGCGTGCGCCGTCGTCAATGACGACATTTAAGCGATGCTCACGCGGTAAATCAAAATAATCGTGAGCAATTTCAGCGACAGCGGCACGATATTCAACGGCTTCCACACGACAGTCAGGAAAATGGTTCAGCATATATTTTGCGAGCGAGCCACCACCTAAACCCATTAACAAAATATCGTCGTTGCCAATATCTTCAAATAACAAGCAACTCATCATCGCTTGCGCGTAGTGAAGATGTAATTGATTAGGGTTTTTGAGCGACATCGCACTTTGTTGCGCCAAAGAACCAAAATGCAATGAACGCACGTCTTTCGTTTCACTGACCTCGATACATCCTTCTTTATCTTCGGTTTGGTAAATTAGTTTCGGTATCATAGTTTTACTTGTAAATAATGTTTTTAAGCACGCTAGCATTGTGTTTGACCAAATCTTTTAAAAAGCGCGTAAATTCGATTTGATGCAATTGTTCTAAAACAATTGCTCTCGTCCGTAAATCTTTTAAAGCGTAAACGGGTGTGGCTGAATTGAATGCTAACCCAATGATATTGCCACGCCCTTGAACAGGCACAAATAACAATTTCCAGTTAAATAATTTGCCAAGCCATAACGCGATTTGTTGAAATTGGGGACGACGCACGCCGCCCCAACAATTGATAATAAGCAGTCCATCTTTTTTGAGTAACTGCTGACAACGCTCAAAAAATTCAAGATTACAAACAGCATCTGCCATGCCAACGTGGTCAAACGCATCAACCATAATCAAACTGTATAATTCACGCTCACTGTCCAAACGTTTACGAACGTATTCCGCACCGTCATCAACGACAACTTTCAATCGCGAATCAAGAGGTAAACCAAAATGACTGCGGGCTATTTTCACAACGCTCTTGCGATATTCAACGACTTTGACTTGGCAATCAGGGAATTGATGCAGTAAATGCTTTGCAATCGAACCGCCTCCCAATCCAATTAAAAGCGCGTCATCATTTAATGTTTCTTTGAATAACATCCAAATTGCCATTGTGCGTGCATATTCCAAATATAACTGGTTTGGATCGCTAAGTAACATTGAACTTTGGCGCGGCAACGAACCAAAATGCAAGGAACGCACACCGTCGCATTCGACAACTTCCATCACACCTTGGTCATCAAATTCGTGATGAATCAATAAACCATCGTATTTGTACATCGTGTGTTGCGACAAAAGTTGCCGAAATTTTTTATCTTGTGTATGTGGCATTAAATTTATTCATTATTTGATATTGTCATGTAATCTATTTTCTTTGCCATATCTTCGTCCGAATCGACATAGTGTGCGGCAACGGCTTTAAACTCTTCTTGTAATTCTAAAAACGCATCGACCATATCGGGGTCAAAATGTGTGCCTTTACCAAGAGAAATAATTTCTACTGCTTTTTCGTGTGGCATTCCTGCCTTATAAACACGACGACTAATTAACGCATCATACACATCAGCAACCGCCATTAAACGTGCAGAAATTGGAATCGCATCACCCGCTAAACCTTCGGGATAACCTGAACCGTCCCATTTTTCTTGGTGACTTAACGCGATTTCCTTGGCGTATTTCAAAAAGGGAACTTCAATGCCCAATTCCCGTTCCGCTTGCAAAATAGCATCACGTCCTAACGTTGTGTGAGTTTTCATAATCTCATATTCATGAGATTCAAACCTACCCGCTTTTAGTAAAATTCGGTCTGGAATCCCCACTTTTCCAATGTCGTGCAAAGGGGCGGATTTAAACAGCATTTCGATAGTTTTTTCGTTATCGAGAAAGTGCGTGAAACGAGAATTGAAACGTAATTTTTCGGCAAGTAATTTAACGTAATGCTGTGTACGGCGAATGTGATTACCTGTATCACTATCACGGGTTTCGGCAAGCGATGCCATTGCATGAATCGTTACATCCTGAATTGCCGTTAATTCAGCGGTGCGTTTTTGAACTTCACTTTCTAAAAATGTATTTTGATCGCGCAAAAAATCAGCCATTTTTTTTACAGAAAGATGCGTGCTTATTCGTGACATGACAATAGGTGGACTGATCGGTTTGGTAATGTAATCGACGGCACCCAATTCAAAACCTTTTGTTTCATCGTCTGATTCCGACTTAGCGGTCAAAAAAATGATTGGAATGTGCTTTGTCTTGTTGTCTGCTTTTAACCGTTTACAAACTTCGTAGCCATCAATTTCAGGCATCATAATGTCGAGCAAAATTAAATCAGGCGGAGAATCGGATCGTGCAATTTGAAGTGCTTTTTCACCACCATTTGCCACTTTTATTTTGTATTCGTCTTTTAACAAACCACTGATTAACACTAAATTATCAGGCTTGTCGTCTACTACTAAAATAGTTGCTCTTACTAATTCATTCATGATTTTTTAAATTCTCGCTTCAATGTTAAAAATTAGAATTTTGCTGACAATCGATAAAGTGTAGTGGCTTACACGTTGTAATCGTATTCTGTTCTGATACCCGATGAGGGATACTAAAGTAAAAACAAGAGCCTTGATCGACAACACTCTCACATTTAATTTCACCTTCATGAGCCAGAATGATATTGCGGCATATTGCCAACCCTAGCCCTGTACTTTGTTCACCAGCCGTTGATTTTGTGCTTGTTTTTTGAAATTCACCAAATACAAATTTAATTTCGTCTTCTTTAATTCCTTTTCCTTCATCTTTGACCTTGAAAATTAAGCTATTTTCCTTATCGCATTCAACAGTTAATGTGATGCTCGTTTCAGTGTTAGAAAATTTAATCGCATTCGTCAGTAAATTAGTAATGACTTGGCGAATCCGATTGGGATCAAAATAGCCAAAATTCTTCTCATCTATGGGCGATAAAAGTAGGGTGATTTTTTTTCGGTTAGCAAGTAATTGATTTGTTTTTACTATACCGATCATATAAGGCAGCAGTTCAACGAGTTCTTTATTTAACGTAAATTTACCCAAGTTAACTTGACTCACATCAAGCAAATCGGTCACTAAACCGTACATCTGTGATGCACTGATGCTGATTGTTTTAACAATTTCAGTGATTTCTTCTTGCTTAAAAGATTCTGTTAACAACAAATCACAATAACCACTGATAACACTTAACGGATTTCGCAAATCATGTGAAACCACGCCTAAAAAACGGTCTTTTTGAATGTTAACGTCAATTAGGCTGTTATTGGCAGTTTCAAGAGATATTGCTTTTTCACTCAACAAATCTTTCATTTTTTTCATTTTAAGATGTGTTTTAATGCGTGCCATCATGATAGGCGGGTTTATTGGTTTAGTGATGTAATCAACTGCTCCCATGTAAAAACCTTTTGTTTCATCATCTATTTGTGATTTAGCCGTTAAAAATATCACTGGAATATGCGCGGTTCTACTGTCTTTTTTTAAACATTCGCATACTTGATAACCATCCATTTCGGGCATCATGATGTCGAGCAAAATCAAATCAATTGTTAAATCATCAAAGGCAATGTTAAGTGCTTTTTTACCACCATTAGCAACTTTTATTTTGTATTTATCTTTCAATAAGCCGCTGATTAACGTTAAGTTATCCGCTTTATCATCGACTACTAAAATCGTTGCATCTTTCACTATTTTTTCTCCGCATTCTTGAAGTTATTTATGCTGCCGCGTTTGCATTAAAACTTCTATGCTCGTGGCTAAAACTATTTCCAACTCCACCAATATTTCCTGATTTCTATCGTTTTGCTCGCTATACGTTGCAATTTCTAAAAGCCCCACAATTTTATCGTTTAAAATTAATGGTTGAATCATGAGGCAATCTGGTGAAGCGGCACCCGTCAATGAAAAATTGGGAACATAATCAGTAGGAATGTTATCTAAACGAATAAATTTTTTCTCTGTCGCGCATTGCCCAGTTAAACCATCGTTAAAAGAAAATTCTTTGCCAATTTGTTCAACGGATACACAGTAACCACCAATCAATTTTAAAATCTGTTTTTCTTCATCAACCACATAAAATGTGCCGTAACGCATTCCTAAAATTTTACTAATGCGCGACATAAACACGCGTGCTAACTCCCGAAAATCGCTCACTTTATGCAACTCGGTAATAATTTCTGAAATCTGTTGTCGTTCTTGCTGATGCTGTATCGATTTGACGGTGGTTTCATGATACGTTTTGATTGATTTTGCCAGTGCGGCTATTTCGGAATCATCATTAAAATCGTCAAGCAAAGCACTGTTTTTTTCAACGCCAAGCCCTTCTACAACGTCATTTAATCGAATAATGGGGGAGATTATTTTTCGTCCATAAAAAAAAAACTGCATTAAAATCGTGGCGAACAGAAAGCTACTGATAATTCCAAAAGTAATAAACGCTGTATTTTTTCGCTCACTCGCTTCACGAATTTCGTCAAAAAATCGCTGTTCCATTTGTTGTTGAAATTGCTGAATAGGGTGCATGATTGAATTGACACTGTTTTGATACTCTCGCCCATACACCATGTGTCGCGCGAGTTCAAAATCGCCAATATAACCCGCTGCAAAGGCTTTATTTTCCAATAAAATTAACTCATCGGAATTACGTTTTGCTTCTTCAATTAAGCTAAGTTCATTTTTCGGAGTTCCCAACATTCGCAGAGCATCAACGGCTTTCGCACAGTTATGCTCGACATTTACTTCGTTGTTATATTCATCATCATAACGACTTTCACCTGTTGCCGAAAATGCCCGAACAGCATTCGTCAATCGTTCAGAGCAATGAACCAGTCGCTCCGTTTGCCGTAGTGAATTACGCTGCACATCTATAATATCCATTTGTATATTGAGATAATGGACAGTAAATATTGCACTAATCAGCGTCATAACGATGACTATCGGAAAGCAAGTAACAATAATTTTATTGGCTGTTTTAATTTTCATGGTAAAGCCCTCAATTTAATTTGAGGGTTGCAACACGTGCAGTTAACAATTCAAGAGCAATTCCGAAATCAAATTGTTTGATGGCATACTTAATAGCTAGGAAACTTTCTGAACCTAACACTTCTCGCAATAAATCAATATTATCGTCAAAAACATCGGGAGCATCGCAGTCATCGTCTGCTAATAATTCGCTTAAACGTTTTAATACTTCCACTGTTCTTGACTTATCAATCAATTCGACAACTTTTTCATCGGGATCTGGCGGCAAAAATGCTTTAAGTGCTTGAATCATTTCAGTCTGTGCTATTTCAAAAGGTTCAATTTTGGCTTTAATCGCATCAATAGACTCGTTACCGCTAATCATTTTTTCGAGTTGAGCCGCCATTTTTTGTAACGTTGAAGCTCCGATATTTCCGCTAACACCTTTTGCAGAATGAGCAATGCGTTCAGCTGTTTCATAATCAGCCAAGTCTAATGCGGTGCGTAATTCATTCGAGGTATTTTCTTGATTGACGACATATTTACTCAGTATTTTTAAATAAAGAGCCTTTTTGTTCGCCACACGCTTTAAACCCAATTTAACATCTAAACCGTCGATGAGTGGCAAATCAGAATCATGATGAGCTGTGCTTTTCTTTACTGGTTTAATCACAACTTCTTTTGCAGGTTCAATCACAACTTCTTTCACAGGTTCAATTGCAATTTCTTTCACGGGTTCAATTGCAATTTCTTTCACGGGTTCAATTGCAATTTCTTTCACGGGTTCAATCTTAATTTCTTTTGCTGGTATTTCTTCTTTTGAAAATTGGAGAGATTTAGGTGCGATCCATTGCAATAGCACGCGGTATAAATCATCAGGTTCAATCGGTTTTGCAACGTGAGCATTCATACCTGCCGCCGCGCATTTGTCCTTATCTTGCTGCATTGCGTTTGCGGTCATTGCAATAATCGGTAAATTGTTAAAGCGTGGGTTTTTACGGATTTCAATTGTTGCCGTTACACCGTCCATCACTGGCATTTGCATATCCATTAACACGATGTCGTAATTACCATTAGCAACCATGTCTACAGCTTGTTTACCATCAGCGGCAAGGTCAACTTTAAAACCCGCTACGTCGAGTAAACCGATTGCTACTTCCTGATTAAGTTCGTTATCCTCAACAACCAAAATTGAAGCACCAGCGATAATTGTTAAATCCTCCTCTGTACTTGACATCTCGTCATCGATAGTACGCTGTTCTTGATTTTCGTAACCCAATATACGCAATGCCACATCAGATAAAATGGAGGCATTAACAGGTTTAACTAAAATATATTCGATTCCAGCATTTTCAGCTTCTTTGATAACTTCCTCACGTCCGTAAGCGGTCACCATAACAAGATGTGGCGGTGGATTTAATGGTAAATCTCGAATTGATTCTGCTGTTTCAAGTCCATCCATTCCAGTCATTCGCCAATCAAGAAATACAATTTCATAAGGGTGTCCATCGTTCACTGCTTTTTGTATCTCAATGATGGCTAATTCGCCGCTGGCAACTGTCTTAACGTCAAAGGTCATCGTTGATAACAAATCCTGTAGCACCGCACGCGCAACCTTATTATCATCAACGACAAGAACATGACGACCATGAAAATCGGCATGAGGCGCGAGTCGTTTAGTTTTTCCGACGGCTTTACCCAATCTAGCTGTAAACCAGAAGGTACTGCCTTTGCCAATTTCACTTTCAACACCGACTTCACCGCCCATAAGCTCTGCGAGTTGTTTTGCAATCGCAAGACCCAATCCTGTGCCGCCATATTTACGGCTCGTTGACGTGTCAGCTTGTTGGAATGATTGAAATAATTTGGCTTTGTCTTCTGGTGAAATTCCAATTCCCGTGTCGTGAACACTAAAATGTAAATGGACATCGATTTCGGTTTCTTCCAGCACCTTTACAGAAACGACAACTTCACCTTGTTCTGTGAATTTCACGGCATTATTACTGAAGTTGATTAGAATTTGTCCCAATCGTAGCGAATCGCCAACAAGATAGTTGGGGACATTTCGATCAATATCAAAAACAAGCTCAAGCCCTTTATCTGCAACTTTTTCAGCAACCAAATTAGTGACCGTGTCCATAACTTTATCAAATTCAAAATCAATTTTTTCAATCGTGAGTTTGCCTGCTTCAATTTTTGAGAAGTCTAAAACATCGTTGATAATGCCAAGCAAATGCTGACCAGAACCTTGAACTTTTCTAATGTAATCACGTTGTCTATCGGTTAAATCGGTTTTCAATGTTAAGTACGACATACCGATAATTGCGT
>CAIRCR010000275.1 GCA_903877065.1 uncultured Pseudomonadota bacterium | reverse complement strand
GAAATTGTCCCGTCAAACTTTACCGAATCTGAAAAAAAAGGTTTGCAAATTTTCACTGATGCACATTGCAACATTTGTCACGCGGGCGCAACTTTCACTGCGGCAGTAAATTACGAAAGTAATTCGCCCAATGCTTATAAAACGAGTGGTAGTGCATCGCTTGATCGCATTGGTTTCATACCGAGCAATTCTGACGATCATGTTGATTCTACTTTAGCTGATGTGGGTTTTTTCAATACCAGTGTGACACCAGATGAATATGACATAGGTTTAGGCGGTACTGATCCGTGGGGAAATCCGCTGTCTTATGCACAACAATATGTGAATTATCTTCGTTATGGTTCCAAAAAATTGGTTGATAATTTCCGCGTTTCACCTTGTGACTTTACAAGAGCTTTTGTAGTGGATTTTAAAGACAATGAAATGGTTCAAGATAAGAAAAGTTTAGAGGGATGTTCAACTTTCTTACAAGATCTTGGACTTGGACTTGTTCCAAAACCAACCATTGTCAAACAAGAATCAGCAACTTTAGATCAAGGGCGATTATCTACGTTAACAACAGGCACGTTTAAAATACCAACGCTTAGAAATGTTGAATTAACAGGTCCTTATATGCACAACGGTGGCATGAAATCCCTTGAAGAAGTGGCTGCATTCTATGGTCGAGGTGGAAATTTAACTAATAGACGGCATCCAGGTACTTTGGTTTTTGACCAAGGATTTACACAAGATGATATAAATGCACTTGCGGCTTTTTTGAAAACATTAACTGATGAGCGGGTCAGATGGGAAAAAGCACCATTTGATCATCCGTCGATTCAAGTTCCAAATGGTCATATGCAATCGGCAAATGGGCATTTAATGGCTGATGATTATTTAATAATTCCAGCCGTAGGTAAAAAAGGTTTGTCAGTGGATAAAGGTCCGTTACGACCTTTTGATACTTATTTAAAATAGACTTTTTCTTAAATAAATCCAGCTACGATGCCGCATTGTGGAAATTAAGGGTCTACCTAAAATCGGTACACAGAGACATCAAAAAGATCCACCCTCATCGTACAAATAATTCTTCACCAAACATATCCATTAAAAAATGACGATATTTTTCAGCTTTTGCGGTTTGTAAATGTTCAAGAGGATTAAAATTGTCAGTCAAAATTACACCGTTTTTGCCATCAATCGGAAACAAACGATTTTGTAACCAGGCTTGTTGTTCAACTTTTAAACGTTCGTTGTGAATGTCGAAAGATTGTGCCGAAGCCAGAAAAATAAAATCGTTAAAATCTTTGTTTGGCTCAGAAATGAAAGAGATTTGTTGCGAGAAAACTTGCGCTAACGTTTTGCTTACCGTATTTAATGCGCTTTGTTTTCCGTTTGCAAATGCCACAAAATTTACGGCTAAAATACCTTGTTCCGTTAACAATCCTTGCAATTGTTTCAACGTTTCAACAGTCAATAAATGTGAGGGTTCAGAACCACGGGTGGGTTTAAACAAACGACACAAAAGTTTCATAGGAATTTTAGAACAGTAAATTCATGAAAACAGCTCACATTATCCATGACTGCGATTAAGTGAAATCCCTTACGTTGGTATCAAATTCGATATAAACCTCAATTTACGGCTTATTTTGCAAGAATTCTTATCGAAATATCAGTGATATTCGTTATGTTTTTTCTTATCCGATAAATGATGGTTTTGGTTAATAGTTTGGCAAGTTTTACTCCCAAAAAATCACCCTCAAAAACGCCTTAAATTTGGGAAGTCCAAAAGTGCCTCTATCCCTTACCAAATAAGGGATTCGTTAAAATCCTATGAAACTTTTGTGTCGTT
>CAIRCR010000274.1 GCA_903877065.1 uncultured Pseudomonadota bacterium | reverse complement strand
TTTCTTACGAAAGCAGAAAGCGGTGAAATACTTTGGTCATCAAATAATCGAGCCTTGAGATAGTGCCAAAAAGAAACACCATGTTTTCGGCAGGTCTTTTTTAAGCTCGCAAAAGTATCTCGACAACGTCGCTCTGATTCGCTGCGGGTACTACCGCTAATCTTTCGCTTTTTCACATATTTTCGAATGTCGCGCTCACTCATATTTTTGGTATTTATGCACCAAAGCCGTTAGAACATGGAAAATCAAAACGTTCTGCGTTATGTGTTGCCATGAAAAATTAGTGCAATTATGTTTTGGCGTTCTTAAAACACGTCAACCTTACCAATAAAATTAGGCTCATGTTTCTTGACTTTTAACACGGTATCTAATTGTGCATAAACTCTACTGAATAAAAGAATATATGAACCCATTTTGCTTGTCTTGCAGTCGAGCCTTGCCTTACTGTTACAATTTGGAGCATTTTTTACAATAAATTTTGTCGTGTCTACGACAAAATTATCAAATTTTTTTAAAAATAAATTAATAATCAGTTATTTATAAAATGGTACGGTCTGTGCATTTACCACTTGTAATAATTCAAGTGAGGTGAACAACATGGAATTGCCCGTTTTAAACGCTAAACCAACCGAAAGCGGCTGTGCCGCAAGTTCTTGTGGGTCAAACGACGACCAACTCAATCATTTATCCGACGAAATTCGAGAAAAAGTACAAAATCATCCGTGCTATTCCGAAGATGCACATCATTACTTTGCAAGAATGCACGTCGCTGTTGCACCTGCTTGCAACATTCAATGCCATTACTGCAATCGCAAATACGATTGCGCTAATGAATCCCGCCCAGGCGTTGTTTCAGAATTACTCACGCCCAATCAAGCCGTGAAAAAAACGATGGCAGTTGCGGCAAACATTCCGCAAATGACCGTATTAGGTATCGCAGGTCCTGGCGATCCGTTAGCAAATCCTGAACGCACGTTTGAAACCTTCCGCCGTTTAAGCGAAGAAGCTCCCGACATTAAACTTTGTGTTTCAACAAATGGTTTAGCGTTGCCTGATGCTGTCGAAGAATTATCAAAACACAACATCGACCACGTCACCATCACGATTAACTGCGTTGACCCAAAAGTAGGCGCAAAAATCTATCCCTGGATTTTCTGGAAAAACAAACGCATCAAAGGCGAAAAAGCCGCCAAAATTCTCATCGAACAACAGCAAAAAGGCTTAGAAATGCTGGTGGCGAAAGGCATTTTGGTGAAGGTGAATTCGGTTTTAATTCCTGGGGTTAACGACAATCATCTTGCTGAAGTCAGCCGAATAGTCAAAGAAAAAGGGGCGTTTTTACACAACGTCATGCCACTGATTGCAGAAGCTGAACATGGCACATTTTATGGTGTCATGGGGCAACGCGGTCCGACGAATGACGAATTACAAGCCTTGCAAGACGAATGTGCGGGCGATATGAACATGATGCGTCATTGCCGTCAATGTCGCGCCGATGCCGTTGGAATGCTTGGCGAAGATCGTGGCGACGAATTTACACTCGACAAAATCGAAGATATGGAAATCGACTATCAAGCCGCGATGGAAAAACGCAAAGTGATTCATCAAGCCATTGAAGCGGAAATGAACAGCAAACGCGCCGCGAAAATTGAAGTGAAAGCTGAAAAACTCAACACGCGCCCCGTGTTAATGGCAGTAGCGACGAGTGGTCAAAACGTTATCAATGTTCATTTTGGTCATGCGAAAGAATTTTTGATTTACGAAGCCTCACCAAACGGCGTGCGGTTTATTTCACATCGAAAAGCCGACCAGTATTGCGGTGGTGATACCAGTTGCGGCGACGGCGAAAGCGTGTTGCAACAAACCGTTCGTGCGCTTGAAGGTTGCGAGGCGGTGTTGTGTTCAAAAATTGGTTATGAACCTTGGGAAATGCTTGAAAACGCAGGTATTACGCCAAACGGTGAACACGCAATGGAAGACATCGAAGAAGCCGTGATGTTGGTTTATAACGAAATGGCGAATGCAGGGAAATTGGACGAAGTTAAACAACGTGCAACCGCTTAGGAGAACGTGATGGCTCTGAAAATTATCGAAAGTTGTGTGAATTGTTTTGCCTGTGAGCCGCTTTGTCCAAGCAAAGCCATTTATGAAGCCGCGCCGCATTTTTTAATTGACCCTAAAAAATGCACTGAATGCGTCGGTGATTTTGATGTGCCGCAATGTGCCGCGATTTGTCCGATTGAAGGTGCGATACTTGATGCGCTCAATGTCGCCATCAATCCGCCAGGTTCGTTGACGGGCATTCCACCTGAAAAAATGGCTGAGGCAATGGCTGAATTACAAGCCCATTGACGATTATGGCACTCATTCATTTTTATGAAAAACCAGGTTGTGGCAACAACGCCAAGCAAAAAAAATTGCTGGTAGAAGCGGGGCATTGGCTGATTGAGCATGATTTGTTGCAACACAATTGGTGCGTTGAACCTGAAAAATTGCGTTCATTTTTTGGTGATAAACTCGTTGTTGAATGGTTTAACCGCGCCGCACCGATAATTAAACACGGTTTGCTAAATCCTGCTGATGTGAATGCCGAGCAAGCCATTGACATGATGATTGCTGAACCGTTGTTGATTCGTCGCCCATTGATGGAAATTGGAAATCATCGGATGGCGGGTTTTGATAATGATGAAGTGGCGCGTTTTTTAGATTTAGAAATAAGTGAAAACGATTTAGAAAGTTGCTCTAAACCACGTTCTGCCAAAGCGTGTCGAAATGAACGCGGTTGAATTAGAAAATGCGGCAGGAACTCCAAAAGCTGTCGCATTAACTAAGCGCGTGCATTGGATTGGCGCACTCGATTCAAATTTACGCACATTTGATATTATTTTAAAAACCGCCAATGGCACGACCTACAATGCTTATGTAATTCGGGGCAGTGAAGGCGTGGCGGTCATTGACACCGTGAAAGAAGGATTTGCTAGCGATTTTTTTGCACGTTTTGAAAGTGTGGCGAATTATTCAGAAATCAAAGTGATTGTTTTAAATCATTTAGAACCCGACCACACAGGTGCGTTGCCAGAATTGATGCGTCGTGCGCCACAAGCGCAATTATTTATTTCTCAAAAAGCACAATCAATGCTCAAAGGGTTGCTAAAACAAGAAGAACTGCGTTTTACGCCTGTTTTGACTGGAAATTCGGTTTCGTTGGGTGACAGAACATTGCAGTTTTTACACACACCATATTTGCATTGGCCTGACACACAATGTACGTTTTCGCCTGAAGAACAGATTTTGTTTTCGGGTGATGTTTTTGGTTGTCATTTTTGTGATAACCGTTTGTTTAATGACAAAGTCGGTGATTTTCGATTTTCGTTTGAGTATTACTATTCTTACATCATGCGTCCATTCAAAAGTTATGTGCTTTCGGCATTGGAATTGATTGAACCGCTGACTATTTCAATGATTGCACCCGCACATGGTCCAATTTTACGCGATCGTCCTCAACGCTATATTCAACGCTATCGGCAACGCTCTAGCCCGTCGTTACATAGCGAATTAAGCGAAAATCAAAAAACGTTGTTAATTTTTTATATCAGCTCTTATGGCAACACACGTCGCATGGCAGAAGCCATTTATAACGGCGCAATGCAAGTCGCTGACGTGCGCGTGTCGCTTTACGATTTGGAAGGCGGTGAAGTTGCGCCGTTTGTTGATTTGATTGAAGAAGCCGACGGCATAATTTTAGGCACGCCAACAATTAACGGCGATGCGGTAAAACCGATTTGGGATTTGTTGTCGTCGTTAGCGGTGGTGAATTTAAAAACAAAACTTGGTGGCGTGTTCGGCTCTTACGGTTGGACTGGCGAAGGTGTGCGAATGGTGGAAGACCGTTTGCGCGGTTTAAAACTGCGTGTGCCAATTTCAGGTTTGCGGGTGAAATTGATTCCAACCGACGAGGAAATTTTGGAATGTGAGGCGTTCGGGCTGGAACTCGCAAAAGAATTGATGGGCTTGCGTGGCGCGAGAGAAATCAATTTTGAAGATTTGTAGAAATTTAACCGATTCAAGGACGCATCGGTACAAACTCATTGACCCGCAACGGCAATGAACAACAGGAATCCTTAGATTCCACCACGAAAATTAGCTAGGTTGATAATTTTCGAGATTATTTTTCATGTATGAGGAGTACAAAAATGGCAAAAGCGACCATTACGTTTGAAGATATAAATGTCACCGTCACCGTGCCAGCAGGAACGCGCGTAATCGAAGTTTCTGAAAAAGTCGGTTCGGCAATTACTTACGGTTGCCGTGAAGGCGATTGTGGGACGTGCATTATGAAAATCACTGATGGCTGGAATAATTTGAGTGAACCGTCGGTTTTAGAAGATAAAGTGCTGCGTGAGAATATGGCAGGCAAACACAATCGTTTGGCGTGTCAGGCACAAGTTTTGGGCGGAAAAATTTCTGTCAAACCTGTTTGATTAACATAATTTTTTGAGGTGTTTATATGGCATTAGTTACCTTTAGCAGTCCCGAATACCGTGACAAAACAGTTTACGCCGTATCAGGCAGTCACACACAAACGGTTTTAAAACTCGCACTTGAAAACAAAATTCCCATCAATTTTGAATGTGAAGATGGTGAATGTGGGACGTGTGTAGTGAAAGTATCGAGCATTGACAAAAAACATCAACGCATGGGTGGTCCTTTGACTGAAAAAGAAAAAGCGGTTTTAAAAGAAATTGGCAAAATTACGACAGCGGAATTAGAACAAATGATTGTCGATGATTTGCCGTCAGAATGGCGATTAGCGTGTCAGATGATTGTGCGTGACGAAGATATTCGGGTTGATTATTAGTCACCCGTTTTTGTGGGCGTAAATTCGTTTGCGTCCACAAGTTACAACATTTTTAGCGCGTGAGGTTTTGCTATGCGACAACAGCATTATCAGCAGTTAATCGCCTGTTCTAACGGTTTACCAAATAGTGAATTTTTGGCTCAAATAATTGCGAGTTGGCTTGAGGGCGAAGGCGCGTTACCAAATTTTTTGGGTTTAACTGATTTAGAGTTTCACCAGCTTTTAGCGTACTATTTCCCAAATTATTTCATTTCCATTTTCCCACTTAAACGAAAAATTGATTTCAGTCGAATGACTGAAAAGGGCGAACTTCAACAGTTTTTGCGTCATTTTGCCGTACAACAAAATGATGAAATTGAATGGTTGATTTCAATTATCGTCGCAGCGTGTTTAGGCGAAAATCATTTGTGGCAAGATTTAGGTTTATTTAGCCGTGATGCGTTGTCAGCACTGCTCAAAAAAAATTTTCCCGAAATGGCGGCGCAAAATGTTTATGATATGAAATGGAAAAAATTTATCTATAAACAACTCTGTGATGCCGAAGGCATTTATGTTTGTCGTTCGCCATCTTGCGAATATTGCACGGATTATTTGAATTGTTTTGGTGATGAAGATTGAAAAACAACCGCAATAAAACTGGAAAAATCTCTTAATAATGAAAATTAACGCTCTTGATGAACTCAACTTTAACAACCGTTTTGTTCGAGAATTACCCGCTGATTTAGAAATCAAAAATGAATGCCGTCAAGTTTTGAAGGCGTGCTATTCAAGCGTTTTACCAACGCCCGTTCGCCAACCAAAAACTGTCGCAGTCGCAAAAGAAGTCGCGGATTTACTCGATTTAGACGAAAGCATTTTTGAATCCGAGGATTTTGCTCAAGTCTTCGCGGGGAATCGTTTAGCAAAAGGCATGGAAGCGTATGCAACTTGCTACGGCGGACATCAATTTGGTGAATGGGCGGGGCAATTAGGCGACGGACGCGCCATCAATTTGGGTGAAGTCGTCAATCACAAAAAACAGTATTGGACGTTGCAATTAAAGGGAGCGGGGAAAACACCTTATTCGCGTCGCTCCGATGGTTTGGCGGTTTTACGTTCATCGGTACGCGAATTTATCTGTAGTGAAGCGATGCACCATTTAGGCGTTCCGACTACGCGTGCCTTGAGTTTGGTTTTGACGGGCGAACACGTTTTGCGTGATATGTTTTATGACGGCAATCCGCAACACGAACAAGGTGCGATAGTTTGCCGCGTTGCGCCATCGTTTACTCGTTTTGGACATTTTCAAATTTTTGCCGCGCGAAATGACTTTGATTTGCTGAAACAATTTGTCGATTTCACGATTCGCACGGATTTTCCCGAATTAGGTGAGCCTTCGACCGCTGTTTATTTGGACTGGTTTACAGAAGTTTGCAAACGTACTGCTGAAATGATTGTGCATTGGCAACGTGTGGGCTTTGTTCATGGCGTGATGAATACGGACAATATGTCGATACTTGGGCTGACCATTGATTATGGTCCTTACGGTTGGCTCGAAAATTTCGATTTGAATTGGACACCCAATACAACCGATGCCCAAATGGGGCGTTATCGTTTTGGGCGGCAACCTCGCATTGCGGGTTGGAATTTGGCACAGTTGGCGAATGCGATTATTCCACTGATTAAGCAAATTAAGCCGTTGCAAGTGATATTAGATGAGCATTACACCCAGAATTTTCAAAATTTGTGGTCAACAATGATGGCAGACAAATTGGGATTTACAGAAGTTCAAGATGAAGATGACGCGTTATTTTCGGATTTAATCGAGCTACTGCAAGCCGTCGAAACGGATATGACGATTTTTTTTAGGCAACTTACAAAGGTTGATATGTCACAACCGAATTTCGATATTTCACCGTTAGAAAATGCTTATTATTCGACAGAGCAAGTAGACGAAATTTACAAAAAATCGCGCTTTGAATGGCTGAAACGTTATCAGCAAAGGTTACAAGCAAGCCAAATCAGCGAAATTGACCGATGCCAGCGCATGAATGCAACTAACCCTATTTATGTACCACGAAATTATTTGTTGCAACTTGCCATTGATGCCGCTGAACAAGGTGATTTTAGTGAAATTCACAACTTGTTAGCCGTTTTTCGCTCTCCTTATGACGAACGAATGGATTTACAAAAATACGCCGCAAAACGTCCTGATTGGGCAAAAGAGCGGGCGGGGTGTTCGATGCTTTCATGTAGCTCGTAAATTTTAGTTCGATTAAGGTGTTCGTAAGTGGCTATCTTCTAACGGTTCGCCGATCGTGAAGTGATACAAACTTTGCCACGTTTCACCACTTATCCCCAAAACCTTCAACATTTCATCATCCAAAAAACAACCAATTCCTGTGCCACGAACTCCTGCCACTTCAGCTTCCAAATACAAAATCTGACCAAGCAAACCACATTCCCAAAACAAACGCCGATAACGCCACGCTTCTAATTCAACATTTTTGAAAAATTAGCGAGCATTCCCAAACTAAACGCGCTACCTCTATTGCTAAAAAACTTACTTGCCTCCATCAACGACTTAAATTGCCAACGTAACGGGATTAGCTATTTCTCTCATCGCGCAATTACGAAACAACGTTTAAACTTAACAAAACACACCACCATTTCAAAAAAGAGGAAAACATCATGAAAACAAAACTCACCGCTATTGCTTTTTTATTATTACCAACGATTTCAACACCAACTTTTGCTGACTTAACGCTCACCGCTGGCGAATTTGTGCAAAACACCGACGGCACAGTTACGCACACACCAACGGGTTTAATTTGGCAAGCCTGTTCAGCTGGACAAACATTTGAACCCTCTTTTGGCACCTGTTTAGGTGAAGCCAAAACATTTCAATGGCAAGACGACAACGATGAAAAAAATAGTGCCATCAATATGACTAGCGATTTTGCAGGACAAACCGATTGGCGCATTCCCAACCTCGCCGAACTCCGTTCTCTTGTGGATTTGAAAAAATATCAGCCAACGGTGAATAAATCACTTTTTCCTCAAACACCAACGGGCAACTATTTTTTGTCATCTTCAACATATACCCAAAGTTCAAGTTATCAATGGGCAATCAATTTTGGTCAAGGTATTGATACCTATACCTCTTATGGCTACGTTCGATTTGTGCGTGGGGCAACCGTTTCTTTCGTTATTTCATTAAAAGATTTTTCTGATAATGGCGATGGCACAGTAACGCACAGTAAAACAGGTTTGACGTGGCAACGTTGTGCAGTTGGACAAACGTGGAATGATGGCGGTTGTGAAGGCAAAGTTACAGAATACAAACAAACCGAGGCTTTGAAACTAACCGCAAATACGGGCGGCAAAACAGATTGGCGTTTGCCAACCTACAAAGAATTGCTAACGATTGTCGATTATTCGGCTCATAGCCCTGCGGCAAATGTCGTTGTATTTCCCGATGCACCGAGCGATTATTTTTGGACTTCAACGCAAGTGGCGGGTGATGGTTACAATTCTTACGCTTGGTATGTGAATTTTGATAATGGTTCGGCTACTTATGACGGCAAAACAGCTACTCATGCCGCTCGTCTTGTTCGTGGCTCAATGACAAGTTCAACATCGAGTTCAACAACTCCAACCACATCAGGCAGTGTGGATTTAACTGCGACATTAACTGCAAATCCAAGCCCCGCAAAAATCAATCAAACGTTGACGTATTCTGCAACCGTCACCAACAAAGGCAAAGCGACAGCAACGGGAACGACGTTAACATTTTACGTTGCGCCCAAATTCATGAGTTACACCGCTTCTTCAAATGGTTGTGAATTGAAAAATAACGGCTTGAGTGTGGTTTGCCAAATTGGTGATTTAGCGGCGGGTGCGAATGTGACCAAAACGATGAATGTCATCATGCAAAAAGTGGGCGGTGTGAGTTCGAGCGTGCTGGCAAAATCGAATGAAACCGACGCGAATCCTGCGGATAACATTGGCAGAACCGCAACGGGTGTGAGGAAATGAGTGTAAAAATTGCTGAAATTTTAGCAATGCTCAAAAAAGACGGCTGGTTTCTCGTTACAACTCGTGGAAGCCACCGTCAATTTA
>CAIRCR010000273.1 GCA_903877065.1 uncultured Pseudomonadota bacterium | reverse complement strand
TAGTCAAACCAAGAGCCATTCCAGGGGTTCGATGTATCCATTTTCGCGTAAATCGTTTCTTTTTAGTTGTGTCATCCATTGCGATTTTGAGTCCTTTGTGAGTTCGCCGATAATTGTAGTCGAACAAATTTAGCCAAAGAACCGCTTCAAGATTTGACTATTTTTTACAAAAGCCCAGTGTTTTGCGGCAGAGATAGGACGTGCGCTGTCTCAAGGTCAAATTAAATAGCTCAATATAAGACGTATTTTGTGTTTTACCCGTAAAATCTGTCTCCGAGCCTTTTACAAAACATTTTTTTACCGTGACTAATCGTTTGTTTTTTCTGCGTTTCACAACTTGCATATAGACATACGTAACGTCTGAAAACACGGTTTTAATCGCATTTTGATAAGCCGCCAATTTGTCAGTGGTAATCTTCAAAACCGTGTCTTTTGAGCCTTTCAACCATGATTTAATTCCAGTAACCAATTTTTTGGCGTTGTGATTAGTGCGACTGCCCAACTCAAAATTTATCAAGAAACGTGAATCCACATCAAAACCAATAAATACCCAAAGTTGACGTTTCTTTTTGTTCAAAAATGACCACAATTCGTCCATCTGAATAAACGACAAAACCATCGTTAAATTTAACACATAGTTTCGTGAAATAACTTCGATTTCTTACTCATGCTCAAAAGCCATGTGGTGATTGTTCGCACGTCTTTTCCCAGTATATCGGCAATCGTATCAGCTGAAAGCTCATAGCAGAAGAGTTTCGCGGCTTGTTCGTATTCTTTGAAACTACCTTGTTTTCCCCACAATCCACTATAAGTTGTTTCCGAATAACGATGTTTTCCACCACAGCAATACAGCATTTGCCTACGTTCGGAGTCATTTTTTGTGGTATAAAATCCATCTTTGGTGATTTTGTTTTTAGAATCGTTTCGATAGGGGCAATCTTCTCGTGGACAAAATAATTTTAGGTCTACGCTTAACTTTTTAGTCATAATCAAAATCTCTCGTTTTTTGGGATATTTTGAACCAAAACCGCCTTAAATTCTCACCTGCATTGGTTTGTGGGGACTATCGAACGTTTCGGATGATAGCGTGAATCGCTTTTTGGACCGAGATAAATGACTCAAACAAATAGTGAATTTCGATTGGGTGATTATAATGGTCGGCGTAAATTTACAGCAAACATTGAAAGGTCAAAAATCATGAATAATAAAAATAAAATTGCGTTAATTTCTGTGTTTTTAATGGTGCAAAACGTTTCAGCTAGTGAAATGAAAAATTTTGATGGGATTCGTTTTGTCAAAATCGAAGCAGGCTGTTTTCAAATGGGTCAAGATAAACAAACTGATTTGAAAGACAAAGAAAAACAAATCACTGCAAATGAATTGCCACAGCACAAAGTGTGTATTGATAAACCGTTTTATATTGGCGAATCTGAAATTACTCAAAAACAATGGGAAGACGTGATGGGAGGCAATCCGAGTAAATTCAAAGGAATGTATCGCCCCGTTGAAAAAGTGAGTTGGAACGATATACAATTGTTTATTGAAAAGTTAAACGATCGTGAAAAAGGTGATTTCTTTAGATTGCCCACAGAAGCTGAATGGGAATACGCAGCAAGAGCAGGCACAACAACGATTTATTCATTTGGTGACGATCCTAAAGCCATTTCGCAATACGCTTGGTTTGGCAATGAAGGTTACGGTGGTGACACGCATGAAGTGGGACAAAAAACAGCTAATCCGTGGGGGTTAGTTGATATTCACGGTAACGTTTGGGAATGGGTACAAGACTGGTACGATCCAAATTATTACAAAAATAGTCTTGGAACTAGTCCAAAAGGTGCAGAATCAGGGCAATACAAAATTTATCGTGGCGGAAGTTGGGTCACAAAACATAACAACTTACGTTCAGCAACACGTTACAGTGGTTTGCCATCAACACGCAGTGGCGATATTGGTTTTCGTTTAGCTCGTGAAATTAAATAAGCGGTAAAACTGCGACAAAAAGTCACGCGGTATTTTGTCGCGCGACTTTTTGTCACATTTTCAGTAACTGCCCAGCCCCTTGTAAAAATCCGAGAATTTAAGCACATTATCACTCATGAAAAACCTCTCTGATTTAACTCATGCAGATAAAGATAAG
>CAIRCR010000272.1 GCA_903877065.1 uncultured Pseudomonadota bacterium | reverse complement strand
GGGTGGCGTTGAACATTACATCGGCTGGCTAAAAGAGCGCGTCGAAGAAATGCACCGCATTTTAAAACCCACAGGTTCGATTTTTCTACATTGCGATTGGCACGCGAATTCTCATATTCGAGTTTTCATTTTGGAAAAAGTTTTTGGGGAACAGAATTTTAAGGGCGAAATTATTTGGCAGAGAACCAACGCACATAATAAAACAACAAATAAGTTATCGCCGTTGACGGATACGATTTGGTATTTTTCAAAATCTGGCAAATTTACTTATGAACCAATTTATACAAATTTAAATCAAAGTTATGAAACAAGTGCTTATCGTTATGAAGATAAACGAGGTAAATATCAACTTGGTGATTTAACTGGTTCTGGAATAAGAAAAGGTGAATCTGGTTCTGAATGGCGAGGCTATAATCCGACTGAACGTACAAGACATTGGGCTATTCCAGCAAAAGCAATTGAAGATTTGACGAACAAAGAAAAAATTGCCGAAATGAGCTTGATTGAAAAGCTAGAATTTTTATTAGAGGCAGAATTTATAGTATTTAGTCAAAATGGAGTTCCACGTTTTAAAAGATATTTGGACACATCAAAAGGAAATTTAGTCGGTAATTTTTGGACTGATATAAACAACGTTCAATCCCAAGCAAAAGAAAAAATCGGTTATCCCACGCAAAAACCAGAAGCTCTTTTAGATCGCATTATCACAATGGCAAGCAACGAAGGTGATGTTGTTTTAGACCCGTTTGTCGGTGGCGGCACAACGGTTGCGGTGGCTGAACGTTTGCGACGCGGTTGGATTGGCATTGACCAATCAGTTATGGCGATAAAAGTCACTGAAATGCGTTTGAAAAAACCACAACGTGATTTGCTCGACGCGCCATTTATCGTGCAACTTCACAAATACGATTACGACACGCTGCGTTATCAAGATGCGTTTGAGTTTGAAACGTGGATTGTTCAGCAGTTTGGCGGCGTTCCGAATTCAATACAACGTAGTGACGGCGGCATTGACGGTAAAACAAAAGACGGGCTACCGATTCAAGTGAAACGCTCGGACAATGTCGGACGCAATGTCATTGATAATTTTAAAAGTGCAATTGAACGTTTTGGTAAAACCAGCGGCGTATTGATTGCGTTTAGTTTTGGCAAAGGCGCAATTCAAGAAGTGGCGCGTTTAAAAAATCATGACGGTGTGATTATTGAGCTGGTGACAGTTGAAAACGTCGTGCCGATTGCGAAAAAACCAAAACTGACGTTGACGTGTCACGATTTGGGCTTGAATGCGAAAAAGTGGCGTGTTGTGAGTTTCGTCGCAGTGGGTGAATCGGAATCAGGCATTGAGTTTTATGCGTGGGATTTCAATCACGAAGTCGAAAATGGTTTTAAAGCGGACGTGATGATTGATAAAACGGGCAAACAAACGCACGCTTTCAAAGCGGGAAGTTACAAAATCGCCGTGAAAGTCGTGGACAACGAAGGCATTGAAAGCATTGAAATTATTACACTGAAAACCAATGGCGTGCTGACACTTTAAATCACAAAATGATTTTGAATGGTTTGAGTGGGTGAAATGTCAACAAGCTGAATAAACCGCGTCCTTTCTCACAAGACCAACAACACCAACTTTTACCTAATGAAATTACAAACTCAACACCGTTTTGTAATTGCTCGTTGTAGCAATCAGGAACAAGTATTTTTAGATGCTTTAGCGCATCAATGGCTTCTAAAAATTTAACATTAAAACTCAT
>CAIRCR010000271.1 GCA_903877065.1 uncultured Pseudomonadota bacterium | reverse complement strand
TGAATTGAGCCATTAAGACGCAGATTTTTTGATCTTGCGCTTTCCACTCTGTCGTCGAGTATACTCCCTTCGGCAGGTGGTCGCATTTCTGGTTGATGCGTCTGCATTTTTTGAGCGTAAGTATTTTTAAGCGTTTGTACGACAGATGGTTTTTTCACTGGTTCTGCTGACTCATCTTCAAACTCATTTTTATCATCGAATTCGTCGTCATCTTCGAATTCATCATCATAAAAATCCAATTCATCTTCGTGTTCTTGTTTATCTTTGAGATACGATGAAATCACCATACCCACAATGATAATTAAACCTGTTGCAATAATTGCAATGCGTAGCAATTCTTTATCCATCAACTTTCCACCGATTTACTACGTTGTTACAAAAACTTTGTGTTTGTAGAGAAAAATCATAAATCCCTACGCATAAAATTACTTCAAAATATCGCGTGCTTTAATGAACGCATCACGAAAATCCAAAAAAACCGGGTTTTCAGTTTCCAACATGGAGGCAAGTAGCGCGTGCTGAACTTGATATTTCACATTCCCGACTGCTAATGCGCCAACACCAACAGCATTACAATGTGAAGCGTGAATTATCGGTGCGCCCATATCTTCACGATTAACCCCTTCAATTCCTGACGGCGGCACGGCGTTAACATCGCCTGCGACTTTAAGTTGTGTAACTTCTTTTAAAATGGTTGCATTTAAAACTTGAATCCCTGCTTTTGCAGTGCAAAAAATGACATCGACATCTTTTAATAATTCGATTTTATCTTTATCAAAGCTGGCAACAGCGGCTTTCAAATTACAACCAAAACGACGATTGTATTGTTTTGCCACATCTGCTGCTGTTTCTAAATACAAATGATCGACGATAGTCGTATTTGCACCAGCCAACGATGCAATGATTCCCGTTGCAATGCCAACAGGACCTGTTCCACCAAAAACCACTGCTTTACACGTTGCCAAATCTTTATCGTATTTTTCGCGTAATTCTTTATCTACACACGCAACCAATGCCGCAGCAGTAGTAAATGCACCACTCGGATCGGCAAACACTGAAATGGCAAACGGCGACACCATCGCCTGTTTTGCGGCGTTGAACATATCAATTGCTAAACCCAAATTTCGACCACCGATAAACAAACCAGTGCGTTTCATACCAGCGGGACCGCGTGAAAAAACCGCATCTTGGGTTAAGCCGTGTACATTTTCCAATTTGACATTACTGTACGGCATCAAAATATCAAAGCCTGCGTCCAGTGCCATGTTGATGTCAAAAGGACTGTTATTTGGCATTGGGTCAAGCATGTGCAAAATACTGCGTTTCATAATTGGAATTCTCTTAAATTGTTATTAGTCGATATTATTCAAAACGCTAAAACTACGCATGAATGGATTTTATGTATTCACGCGCCACTTCAAAAGCGTGTTCAAAATGTAAATAAACGGGTTTATCGCTGTGAATCATACGTTTTAATAACAAATTTTGCGTTTGATATTTAACATTGCCAATCGCTAATGCGCCAAGACCAACTGCACCACTGATTGAACCAACAACAGGTGTACCATTAGACATTGCGTCAATCCCCGCAACACCAGAAGGCGGCACTGCATTCACATCGGTAACTACTTTTAATTGCGGCGCAGATGCCACTAACTCGGCACTTAACAATTCAATTCCAGCCGCACCAGTTGAAAAAACTACATCGATGGTTTTAATATATTCTGCTTTGTCGGCATCAGCACCCGCCGTGATATTGGTTTGACCTTCGCCAAATTCATCGTTGCACAAATCAGCAATATGTTGTGCTTTATCGAGTTGACGACCAATAATTCGCACATTTGCTCCTGCTTTAGCAGCAATCACAGCGGCCGCCTGACCGACAGGTCCTGTCCCGCCCAATGCCAAGACATTTTTACCTTCAAAATTGGTGTTAAATTTTTTGATCAATTCATGTTCCGCCGCAGCAACCATTGCCGCTGCTGTGGTGAATGCACCACTTGGATCGGCAAATACTGACACTTCAAAAGGTGGAATCATAGAACGTTTCGCAATTTTCAACATATCCATTGCTTGTTTGGTATCGCGTCCGCCAATGAAGATACTGGTACGTTTCAAATTTTTTGCACTGCGCGAAAAAATTGTATCTTGAATTAGACCTTGAACTTCGCTGGCTTCGATATTGGTATAAGGCATCGCTGAAACCCAACCCGCATCCATTGCCATGTTGACATCAAATGGGCTTAAATTTTTAGCGGTGGTCAGCATATGCAGAATGAATGGCTTTTCCATAAAAACTCCTTCGTTAAATTAAGGGCGCAAGTATAAGAGAAAAAACCATTGATTAAAACTTATTGTGAAGGCAGATTGGTATTGGACAAATGGTTTACACAACACTAAATTCACAGGCAAAAAAAATGCAACATCAAAAAAATCGATGCTGCATTAATAAGTAAAAGAGAAGGATATTAAGACTCTCGTGCCTAGAGGAGCTTTCGAAGAGTGTCTGTATTCTAATGAGAAACTATGAGCGCGAAAATGTGACAAATTGTCGCGTGGCAAATTGTCGCGGTACGTCGAGAACTTTTGACATCGTCATGCACGTCAAGACAGTTGATCGAGCGTGGCATCAAGTAATCTTCGTTGTTCACGCAAAACCATTGCAACAGCACGCATCAACTGACGTTCACCGCCTTTAAACGCATTTCGTGACACGATTGCCTTGCCCTCAACAGACTTTGCCCCCGTCGATTGTAAATAAGGTTGCCACTTTTTTAGCGCTTCGGACTGTTTGAGCCGACATTCCGCACCCTGTTTTCAAAATTTGATATATTTTAAATATACTATTTTTCAATAGGTTGCGTTTTTAGTTGCCCCTAGTTGCCAAAACATAGAGGAATATCCCAATACGGTTGCAACCAAAATTTTTGATATTTGACCAATTTGTTTCAGATTTTGTCTTTTTCTCGAAAAATCCTGCCATTATGGATTTGCATAAAAATAAGACAAAACAACAAAATTTTTTAATATCAATTTGTTACGCGATGTTCGACTTTTTAGGTCAAAACCAAGTCATCAAAATGCAAAATAGGATGTCCCAAAATCC
Organism: uncultured Pseudomonadota bacterium; assembly: GCA_903877065.1. Lineage (GTDB taxonomy): Bacteria > Pseudomonadota > Gammaproteobacteria > Methylococcales > Methylomonadaceae > UBA10906. Next base: position 3 of record CAIRCR010000271.1, on the reverse strand, counting down.
GAT
>CAIRCR010000270.1 GCA_903877065.1 uncultured Pseudomonadota bacterium | reverse complement strand
TGCCATTTCAAGAACCTATCAATACACAATAACCAATCGCATTGGAAAAATTCAATGACTCGCTGTGATTTAAGGCGAGATTTAACGTTGCTAAATTACCAGTTGTTGATGAATTGATAGCAAGGTTGCCTTGCGAAGAAACGAGCAACGCTTGATTGAAATTAACACCATTCAACGTGACTGATTCCACAGAGGAATCAATTTTGATACCGCTTACATTTTGAGCAATCGTGACCTTTTCAAAGCCCGTATTACCGTGAATGCTAAGACCATTCGCTTTAACGTTGTACGAAAGTCCTGTTCCTAAATTAACGTCCGTGCCTGTCATTGTTGTCACAGGCATAATTTTTTTCGGAAAAAAAGAATTGAATAACGAGTTGAAAAATGAGTTGTTACTGAAATGGCGTGACATAAATACCTCGAATAAAAATTTTTTGTAATAACCGTAATCATTAAAATCGCTTGCACTGAAATTTTCAGTGCAAGCGACTATTTTAAAAATTAACTGACCGCCCCAATTTTTGTGGCTTCAGGAACTTCGATCAATCCACCCGTTTTGACATCGTAAATATAACCGTAAACGGGAATATTTGAAGGTACAAGTGGATGATTTTTAATACGTGTGACATCTTCAACGACACTTTGTGCTAAATCGCTAATCGTCAACCATGAAATATGCTTTGCTTCATGTGAACCGCCGCCTTCACAGCAATCATGCCAGCCATTTGCATCGACCGATGCTGTTTTTAAACTACTCGCCAATAAATCACGCATAATTTCGTCTGTGAACGTTTCCATTCCACAATCGGTGTGATGAATGACGAACCATTCTTTTGTGCCGAGTAATTTGTAAGAAATGACTAGCGAACGAATTGCATCATCGCTTGCGCGTCCACCAGCATTACGAATAACGTGTGCATCGCCTTCGCTCAAACCTGCGTATTTTGCGGGATCTAAACGTGCATCCATACACGTTAAAATAGCAAAGTGACGTGCAGGTGGCATGGCTAAATTGCCTTTATCAAAATTGGCAAAATACTCACGATTGGCAAGTAATACTTGATTAACTATTTTTGACATAAAATACCTCATAACTATTAAAATTAAATCTGCTCCGCGTTCTTCTCTGTAACGCTGAAAAAGCGGAGATAGTCTAACAGGATGGCGAATTTTTTAAAAATACGCCAAATTTTCAATGAATGAATCAATGTAAGTTATACTAAGCGTCAAGTGGTAGGCTTTTTTGTAGCTTTTTCAAATCCTCTTTTCATAACCCATTTTAGTGAAAATTAAGAATATGGCAGATTTTATTATTGGACGGCAGCAAATCCTTGACAGGCAGCTGAATATTTACGCTTACGAACTTTTATTTCGTGGACAAGGTTTAGACCTCACAGATAAAGAGGAAGCTACGCAAGCAACAAATCAAATTATTACCGACGCGATTCTTGAAATTGGTATTAACAATATCGTTGACGAACATAAAGCATTCATCAATTTCACCACGCAAAATATCTTAGAAAAAACACCGCTATCTTTGCCTAAAGATCGAATTGTTATCGAGGTATTGGAAAATGTGAAAATTGACTTGCGTGTTATAAATAATTTACGAGAAATGTCGCAACAAGGTTATTTAATTGCCTTAGATGATTTTGTATTTACCGAAGAATGGAAACCATTAGTCGAATTTGCCAATATTATCAAATTAGATGTTTTAGAGATGGGCGAAGCCAATACTCGCGAAGCAATTGCACAACTTAAACCTTACAATTTGAAGATTTTGGCTGAGAAAGTTGAAACGCATTCCGAATATGAGTATTTGCGTGAGTTGGGTTGTGATTATTTTCAAGGTTTCTTTTTTAGCAAACCAAATTTGGTTGAAGGTAAGCGCATGGGGGTAAATCAATTAGCCGCCGTACGTCTATTAACCACAATTAACAATCCCAATGCTGAATTTGATCAGTTAACAAAGGTCATTTCCGAAGACATCGGTTTAAGTTATAAATTGTTGCATTACATCAATTCGGCATTTTTCTCGATTCCATCAAAAATTGAATCCATCAATCAAGCGGTCACTTATTTGGGAATGAATGAATTGAAACGTTGGATTAACATTTTGATGCTTTCTTCGTTATCTGATAAACCAATGGTAGTTATGCAAAATGCGTTGATTCGAGGAAAAATGTGCGAATTATTAGCAAAAATTGTTGGTCAAAAAACCGAAAATTTCTTTTTGATTGGAATGCTATCTGCTTTAGATAGTATTTTAGATATTTCACTTGAAGAAGCACTTGAGCAATTACCGCTAGGTGATGACATTAGCAACGCTATTTTGCATCATAGCGGTGTAGGTGGCGAAGCACTAATTTGTGTACTCAGTTATGAACGTTGGGATACTGATGCGATTACTTTTGCTAACGTTGATCAAGCGTCAATTGGTAATGCTTATATCGAAAGTATCAATTGGGCAAAACAAGTTATGTCTCACGTTTAATATGTCTTATTTGTCATCACTGCCCAACCCGTAAAAACGCCTTGTAAGGGATCAAACGGATTGGTGAGGCGAGGTTAAGTTTATTGGTTTTCCAAATGGATACAACTCATACAAAAAACCTTCGAGTCGCCAACAGGCTAAAATGCAACAATCTTTTTGATTTTTTGACATTTGCGGGTTGAACCATTTATCAAAGTTATCTAACGTTCCGGCAGCAAACAAACGCTCAGGTGCGTTTCATTCATTGGTTTATAAATCTAAAAATTTTTCAGCATCTAATGCCGCCATACAACCTGCCCCTGCAGAAGTAATTGCTTGTTTATAAATCGAATCCATAACATCGCCTGCGGCAAAAACGCCTTCGACACTCGTTGCGGTTGCGTTACCTTCGATGCCACTTTTAACTTTGATATAACCGTGATTCATGTCGAGTTGTCCTGAAAAAATTTCGGTATTTGGCGTGTGTCCAATCGCAATAAATACGCCGTGTACTTCGATTTCTTTGGTTGAACCATCTTTTGAATTTTTAATACGAATTGCTGTCACTCCCATATCGTCGCCTAAAACTTCGTCTAATTCGTTAAACCATTCAATGACAACATTACCGTTTTTCGCTTTTTCAAGTAATTTGTCGGCAAGTATTTTTTCAGAACGAAATTTGTCACGGCGATGAATTACGATGACTTTTGACGCAATATTTGACAAATATAAGGCTTCTTCAACCGCTGTATTTCCGCCACCGATGACCGCGACGGGTTTGTTGCGATAAAAAAATCCGTCACACGTCGCACACGCGGAAACGCCGCGTCCTTTAAAGGCTTCTTCAGAATCTAAACCTAAATACTGTGCTGACGCACCTGTTGCAATAATGAGTGCATCGCAAGTGTAATTGCCATTATCGCCACTTAATTTAAACGGACGTTGCGACAAATCGGTGGTGTTAATGTGATCAAAAATAATTTCGGTGTTAAAACGCTCGGCGTGATGCTTCATTCTTTCCATCAATTCAGGACCTTGCAAGCCTTCAACGTCGCCTGGCCAATTATCGACTTCAGTCGTAGTCGTTAATTGACCTCCTTGTTGCATCCCCGTGATAATCACGGGATTTAAATTAGCACGAGCCGCGTAAATAGCAGCGGTATAACCCGCAGGACCTGAACCTAAAATTAACAACCTACAATATTTAACGTCTGTCATAAAAAATCTCCAAGAAAAAATAAATGAGTAAAATTTTTTAAATTATGGCGGCGAATTAGCATTAGGTAAATGTTTTATTACGTTATAATTCGCGCCACTTTAGCCAATTCAAACGAAATAGGAGAACGCAGTGAGTGGGAATTACGATGATGTGCGCCACAATTTAATCTCAATGTTAGAAGAGTTAGATGAGCGTTTGACGATGATTACACAAGATGTTCGTCACGCTGACGAGGCTGGAGAAAAGGATTTTGAAGAACAAGCGACGCAAAATGAAAATAACGAGGTGCAGGATTGTTTAGGAAATTCGGCACGGGTAGAAATTGAAGCGATTAAACACGCAATTGAACGCATTGATCGTGGAGATTATGCAATTTGCCAAACCTGCGGTGAAGCAATTAACCCAGAACGCTTAAAGATTTTGCCTTATTTAGCACAGTGTATTAAGTGTGCGAGTTTGGCGGAAAAACATTAAATTTTTAGGCAAAGAAATAGCCTTGCTCTTGTGTAAAACCGAGCAAGGTTTTTTATTTGCTTTGTCCATACTCACCAATGCGTATCATCACGATTAAATTGGTTTTCCAAATAAGGTGTTTGTGGTTGCCGTTGTAATTCCTCATTTCGTTCTCGCCAACGTCTATCTTCACGGCGTTCCTCGCGCCAGCGTCTATCTTCGCTGTTTTCCTCTCGACGTTGCAAATCATGAGCTGAATAATTTCTACTTGGTGATAGCGTGTTAGGGGCAAGATAAATTTGAATCGGAGTTTGTTGGTAATTTTGCTGGTAACGCTGCTCTGAGTAAGAATGTTGTTGACGGTTTTCATTATGATTTTCACGATGAGAATCGGCATCCTCACTAGAGTATTCATGAGCGTACCGATCTTCTGCATAAATAATTGTTGCGTAACTTAGTGCGATAATTGCCCCAAAAAATACCATCACTCTTTTTTTCATAATTGTCCCTTCATAAAGTTAAACCGATTAGTCGCTGGATTCAGCCGTTATTTTGTCAAAACAAATCGCTTTTACCGATTATAATGACAGCCAAATTACAACAAAATAATACACTTCATGTCGCAATCATCAATGGAAAATTTCATCGCAGGTCAACGCTGGATTAGTAATACTGAATCCGAATTGGGTTTAGGTCTTATTCTTGAAATTAGTTTTAATCGTGTCAGCGTTTTATTTTTAGCGTGTGACGAAAAGCGCGTTTATGCTGTCGATAACGCGCCACTCACGCGTGTTCGCTTTTCAATCGGTGACAGCATCGAATCTGTCGATGATGAAAAATTAACCGTTTTGAAAATCGTTGAAAACGAAGGTATTTTGACTTACGTTTGCAAAAACGAAGACGGCGAAACAGTCGAACTTGAAGAAATGGATTTGAATCACCACAGCCAATTCAACAAACCGCAAGATCGTTTATTCACAGGGCAAACCGATCCAAATTCATGGTTTTCATTACGTTATGAAACATGGCAACGGTTACAACAACACGCACAATCACCCGTTAAAGGTTTACTCGGTGGACGTGCGGCGTTAATTCCACACCAAATTTTTATCGCTCATGAAGCTGCCAATCGCTCCGCGCCACGCATCATGCTGGCTGATGAAGTTGGTTTGGGCAAAACGATTGAAGCGGGTTTAATTTTGCATCATCGTTTGATGAATAATTTGAGCAATCGCATTTTGATTATCGTGCCAGAAAGTTTGTTGCATCAATGGTTGGTCGAAATGTTACGTCGTTTTAATGTGCGATTTAGTATTTTTGACGAAATACGTTGTTTGAGCGAAATTGGTGAAGACGGTTTTGAAGAAGATGAAGTTGATTTGTACAATCAAGCCAATCCATTTTTGTCCGAACAATTAGTTTTGTGCAGCCAATCGTTTTTTTCTGATTATCCGCAACGCCAAGAACAAGCCTTAGATGCGGGCTGGGATATGGTAATTGTTGATGAAGCGCATCATCTGGAATGGTCAGAAAATACGCCCAGTGACGATTATTTATTTGTTGAGCAATTAGGGCAAATTTCACCAAGTTTAATTTTACTCACCGCAACACCAGAACAACTGGGCAAAGAAAGTCATTTTGCACGTTTACGCTTGCTTGATCCTGATCGTTTTTACAGTTTCGCCGCCTTTTTGGAAGAAGAAAAATCGTTTGAACCCGTGGCGAATGCCGCTAAATCATTACTTGCTGACAAACCATTAACGACTAAAGAGCAGCAAGCGTTAGCAACTTTATTGAAAGATGACAATGTTTCTAAAGTTTTAGAAAATTTAAATGACACTGAAAAATCAACGACGGCACGTCAGACGTTAATTAACATTTTGCTCGATCATCACGGCACAGGACGGATTTTATTTCGTAATTCACGCCAAACGGTGCAAGGCTTCCCCGAGCGTGAATACTTTGGCTATCCTTTGAACGGAGACATTAACGAAACCAATTTGCAAGATGACGCACGTTATTTGTGGCTGGTCGAAAAAGTGCGAGAACTTGCAGGACAAAAAGCATTGCTGATTTGCAAATACGCGCAAACCGCAATGGATTTGGAACAAACGTTAAAAATGCGTGCAGGAATTGCGTCTGCAGTTTTTCACGAAGGTATGACAATTATTGAACGTGACCGTGCCGCCGCTTATTTTGCTGACGAAGAAAGTAGCGCACGACTTTTGATTTGCTCTGAAATTGGTAGTGAAGGACGTAATTTCCAATTTTTACAGCATTTGATTTTGTGGGATTTACCAAAAAATCCAGATTTGTTGCAACAACGTATCGGGCGTTTGGACAGAATTGGACAAAAACATATCATTCAAATTCACGTCCCATATTTGCAGAATACTGAACAAGCGATTTTGTATCGTTGGTACGACGAAGGTCTGAATGCGTTTCGTGCAAATAATTCTGCCGCGCAACAAGTCGCTGACACGTTGAATGGCGAATTGCAAAATATAATCACCAGCGACGATACGGAAATAATTAACGCATTTATTGAACAAACTCGTGTTTTAAGTCGAGAAGTTGAAGCGAAACTGCATAACGGACGTGACCAACTTTTAGAACTCAATTCTTGTCGTAAAGCGATTGCAGACGAATTTATTGCCGAATTAGAAGATTACGAAAACGAAGGTTCTCTTTGGGATTATATGGAATCTATGTTTGATTGTTATGGCGTTGATACAGAAGAAATTTCTGCAAATTCTTACATACTTATGCCGAGTGAACATTTACGCTGTGAAACATTTCCCTGTTTGAATCAAGAAGATGGTTTAGCCGTTACCGTTTCTCGCACTCAGGCTTTGGCGCGTGAAGAATTGCAATTTTTGACGTGGGAACATCCGCTCGTAACGGCTGCGATGGATATGGTTTTATCAAGCGAAACAGGTAACGCGACGTTAAGCACTGTAAGACATCCCGATTTGAAGGCGGGACAATTTTTCTTGGAATGCTTGTTTATTGTCGAACACAGTGCGCCTGCGGAATTACAAATCAATCGATTTTTGCCCAATACGCCAATTCGTGTTTTGATTAACCAAGTACAAAAAGATGTCACAGCGGATTTTTCGCATGAGAGTCTAATCGACAGCGGTGTGAATTTTGATAAACACGCGATTACAATTTTTCTGAATAAACAACGTGCATTGATTTTGAAATTGTTGACATTTGCAGAGCAACAAGCACACATTCAAAAAGAGCTAATTTGCCAAAAAGCGACGGCAACAATGCTCGATTCACTCACAACTGAAATTAAACGTTTGGTGCGTTTACAAAAAGTAAATTTAAGTATCAGAGGTGACGAAATCGAAGATTTAAAAGATAAAACGCTTTTGATTCACGAAAATATTCAAATTGCACAATTACGTTTAGATGCGGTGCGATTCATAATTACACGATAAATTTAACAAAAAACTAATTTTAACTTTAACCTCAAAACAGAGAATTTTTTATGTCTAAAATCAAAACTTATGAAGGGCATTTTTCGGCGCAAGGCGGCAAATTTTGTTTAGTTTCATCACGTTTCAACAGCTTTATTGTTGAGCAACTCGAAAATGGTGCAATCGATGCGTTAGTTCGTCACGGCGCAAATAAAGACGATTTAAATTTAGTCAAAGTACCTGGCGCGTTTGAATTACCAATGGTTGTACAGCGTATTGCGGCAAGTAAAAAATATGATGCAATCATTGCGTTAGGTGCAGTAATTCGTGGAGGTACGCCGCATTTCGACTACGTTGCGGGGGAATGTGTAAAAGGTTTAGCGCAAGTGTCGTTGCAATACGATGTGCCAGTCAGTTTTGGTGTGTTAACCGTTGATAGCATTGAACAAGCCATTGAACGTGCAGGCACAAAAGCAGGCAATAAAGGCGCGGAAGCGGCATTGTCAGCAATAGAAATGTTCAGTTTATTTAAAAATTTGGAATTGTCATGAGTAACTCAAAAACGAATGCCCGAAAAGCTGCCGTTCAAGCGTTGTATCAATGGCAAATAACAGGGCAAAATTTAAATTTAATTGAACAGTATTTCGCAGATGAACAGTTTTTTGCTGTAGAAGGCGAGGAAGTACAAAAAGGTTATTTTTCAGAACTTTTTCATGGTGTACCGCAAGATTTGATTGCCATTGACGAATTACTAAGTGAATTTGTAGATCGTCCTGTTGATGCCATTGATCCTGTCGAACGTGCTGTTTTAAGACTTAGCACTTATGAGCTAATTCATAACATTGATACACCTTACAAGGTGATTATTAACGAAGGGATAAATCTAGCAAAGTATTTTGGTGCTGATGGAAGTCATCGTTACATCAACGGAATTTTAGATAAAGTTGCACAAAAACAGCGTGCCGAAGAAATTAAAAGTAAGCGGAAAACAGACGGTTAAATTGTTGTCGTCATCAAATAATCCAACGCGCTGACAACAACACAAATATCACTGTTGATGTTAGCGCACACAATTTCAAACCTTTATTTTTTCGTTTTAAAAAACGTGTTGTAAAGTTTAAAACTCAAAATTAACGAAGCTAAAAATAACGTAATTGCGTTGGCAACAATAATCACATTATTTGACAAGTGAATGCCATAAAGTAACCAACACAAAACACCTAATGTAAACGCGCTATACATTGTCAACGATAAGGCTTCCGTGTCACGGGTGCGAATGGTTAAAATCGCTTGAGGTAAAAAAGAGCCTGTTGTCAACGTCGCGGCAACGTAGCCTAAAATTTCAAAATCTATCATCACAAAACGTGTTTTCTCGTGTACAAAATTAAGTTTTTATTCAGCCTTCATCAGGTCAATGAATTTTAGTTCCAAGCCCTGTAGGCTCAATCAATCCAGTCGCAACTGCTATCACCACAAAAATAAATAACGCTATCGATAAACCAATGCGAAGCGTTAAGGCTTTGAGTGTTTTCTCTGAATTAGCGTGGTCTTTATGCTTTACTAACTGAAATAACGCCGAACCTAAACTGGCGACAATAGCGACAAATGCAACAATAACTAACGTTTTAATCAACATAACCTTTGGTATCGTAAAAAGTAAAACGCTATTTTCGATGATTTTACGGTGGCAATACAACTTTAAGGGCAACAAAATGAATATAAAACTAAAGTGGGTATTTGCCTATTTGGCTTTATTTACATTATTTTTGAGTTTGGGTGCATGGCAAATTAGCCGCGCCAATGAAAAACAAGATTTTTTAGATCTTGAAGCAAAGCGCGTAACAGAATCAGTGCAATTAACAACTCAAACAGTTGATGATCCAACGGCATTACGTTACAAACAAGCGAGCATTGTTGGGCGTTACGACACGTCAAAACAATTTTTACTCGACAACCAAATTCAAGTGGGGAAGGCGGGATATTTTGTTTTTACGCCGTTTAAATTGCAAAACGTTAACAAAGGAATTTTAGTCAATCGTGGCTGGATTCCTTTAACTGAGCCGCGTGTGACGTTGCCAGATGTCAATTTTAAAACAGAAAACGACATCACTTTGCAAGGAAGAATTAACACATTTCCAAGTATTGGTTTGACATTAGACGGTGCAAATCAACCCACAAAAACAAATCCCGCAGTTGTTGGCATTATCGATACACAAATTTTGGCGACGCAGTTAGGCTATGAATTATTTAACTTCCAATTAGAATTAGACCAAAATTCGCCTAATGGTTTTAAACGAGAATGGACGGCGGCAAAAATTATGCAGCCTGAACAACATTTAGCGTATGCGCTACAATGGTTTGGTTTAGCGTTTGTACTGACAATAATCTTTATTAAATTTGGTTTGAAAAAATATGACTCCCCAACAACGTAAAAATAGAAAACTTATTATTGGCATTTTTTCGCTTTCGATTATTCCTTTTAGCATTGCGTGGTTTTTGGCAAAAAATCCAGAACTCTTAAAATCCTCTGCGACAAATCATGGGCAATTGATTGTTCCAATTATCACAACTGAGCGGGCAGATTTTCAGGGTTTTGATACGTTTTCACAGGATAATTTAAAAGAAGCAGACGCACACTGGCTGATTGTAAACGTTATTCCCAAAGCCGATTGTGCTGAAACGTGTTTAGACGCTCTGCACAAAAGTCGGCAATTGCGTTTGATGTTGAGCAAAGAATTAGTGCGAACACGACGCGCTGTTTTAATGTTAGATGCTAATGTTTCACCAGAAACAGCGGCGAATTGGTGGAAAGAAGATGTGGATTTATTACGCTTAAAACCCAATTTGGCAGTCATTGAAAAACTCAACCTGCTTTATAATGGACAAGTTCCCGAAGGTGTATTGCTACTCGTCGATCCACTTGGCAATTTTATGATGCGATACGCGCCGAATTTTAATCCGTATGACGCGAAAAATGATTTGATGCACCTTTTAAAAATCTCACAAATTGGTTAGTAAAAAATGTTTAGAAAAATAACAGGATTGAGCATTGTATTGTCGTTGCTGATGCTTATTAGCGGTGAATGGATTCGTTTGTCACCGATTGATTTTGGTGAATTTACCGCGCTGTATAAATCATTTGTACAAACGATGCCGATTGTGGTTACGGGGCAATTAGTGTTAACCAATTGTTTGTTTTGGCTATTATTTGCGCTGTATTTGCGTTTGAATCCGAATGTGGGTTTATCGCCACAACCTCAAAGTCGTTTGTTTGTGCAGGTTGCGTTGTTTGTTTTATTCATTCAAGTTCTTTTGGGTGATTGGACGACAGCTAATCATGCGGCGTTAGCGTGTCGAGGTTTTCCGCAATGTAACGGAATGTGGTTGCCTGCGTTGAATTATGAAAAAGCCCTGAATTTATTTTACGGACTGCAAAATAATTACAGTGGATCAGTTGCTTACGACGCGCAAATTACGTTGGCGTGGTTGCATCGTGTAGGTGCGTTGTTGTGTTTTATTGTGCTAAGTGGTTTGACGCTTCAAGCGACATCTTCAACATCACAAACTCTACGCAAGGCAGGACTTTGGCTCAGTGGGCTGTTATTTGTACAAATTGGTTTGAGCATCCTTACTATTAGATTTGAATTGCCTTGGTGGATGGCAATTATTCACGCTACTTTGGCAACCTTGTTAATGTTGCCGTTGATTACGATTCATTTTTACAGTAAATACGATTTCCCATCATTACCTGAAAGAGAAATTAAAAAAGCCGTATTACCTGTTAGTGAAATCCCTGTTGATTCGTTATACGGTCGCTTGAAGTTACAGTTACAACGCACACGAAATGGTTTAGGCGGTGTATTTTCAACATTGTCATTATATAAAACGATTAACGAGGATTTGTTCAGGGAAATTGAAGCCAATTTACTCATGGCTGACGTTGGCGTTGAAGCAACGAGTGCGATTATTGCGAAATTAAATGAACGGGTGACACGCTCAGAACTCAAAGACAACGCCGCGTTGGAAGTTATTTTAAAAGAAGAATTATTAGAGATTTTGCGTCCATGCAGCATCAATTTAACGATACCCAAACAAGATAAACCCTTCGTTATTTTAGTCGTTGGAGTGAATGGCGCGGGTAAAACGACAACGATTGGTAAATTAGCAAATCGTTTAAAAATGCAAGGTCACAGCGTCATGTTAGCGGCAGGCGATACGTTCAGAGCCGCAGCGGTTGAACAATTACAAACGTGGGGCGAACGCAATCACATTCATGTCGTCGCGCAACACACGGGAGCTGATTCAGCTTCGGTAATTTATGACGCGATTCAATCTGCACAAGCTAAAGGCATCAATGTTTTAATTGCAGACACGGCGGGACGTTTGCAAACGAAATCGAATTTGATGGATGAATTGAAAAAAGTAAAACGCATCATGGCAAAACTCGATGACACCGCACCGCATGAAGTGTTATTGGTTTTAGACGCTGGCACGGGACAAAATGCAATGTCACAAACTAAATTATTCCATGAAGCCGTGACATTGACGGGTTTAACGTTGACGAAATTGGACGGCACTGCAAAAGGTGGCGTAATTTTCGCGTTAGCGAAACAGTTTGGTATTCCGATTCGCTTTATTGGCATCGGTGAAAGTATTGAAGATTTGCAAAATTTTGATGCGGAATCGTTTGTTAATGCGTTATTTACGAAGGAGTAAAAATCATGCCTAAAATTACCACGTTATCTCAGCTTGATTTAGAGAAAAGCTACAACTACGCTGATTATTTAACATGGCAACTTAGCGAAATGGTGGAATTGCTCAAAGGTAAAATCAGCCAAATAGCACCTGCGCCGAATGTTTCCCATCAGCGTGTTTCTATTCGTTTGTCTGGCAATTTATATGATTATTTCAAACACAAAAAATGCGAAGTTTTTGCCGCGCCATTTGACGTGCGTTTATA
>CAIRCR010000269.1 GCA_903877065.1 uncultured Pseudomonadota bacterium | reverse complement strand
GCCGGCAAAGTGGCTGTGGTCGCCGGTTACGGCGACGTGGGCAAGGGTTCTGCCCAAGCCCTGCGTGCCTTGAGCGCCCAGGTGTGGGTGACCGAGATCGACCCCATCAATGCACTGCAAGCGGCCATGGAAGGCTACAAAGTGGTGACCATGGAATACGCGGCCGACAAGGCTGACATTTTTGTGTCTGCCACCGGTAACAAAAACGTGATCCGCTACGAGCACATGGCTGCCATGAAAGACGAAGCCATTGTGTGCAACATCGGTCACTTCGACAACGAAATCGATGTCGCTTCGCTGGAAAAACTCCAATGGGACGAACGAAGCGCGATAACCAAGGTCGAATATAAGAAGAGACAATCAAAATTGGTAATTGCCCATCTATTTCCATTTGTTGCGTATGCTCTTGCAATGAGTCGTGCATTTGATCTGCAAGCCCTGGTTCCACACCGGTACCGCTTTCGGTCGCCGTTTGTAAAGACTTCTGCAATATCTGTTCCAACTCGCTGTCTAGCGTAATTACTGTGAGTTCTTCAGCAGATCCCGTGATTTCATGAATAATTAAACGTCCCAATGCAGTTCGTACTGCTGAGGTCAAAATGTCGGTATCTTGACTTTTCGCGCCGTATTCTGCCAATGTTTCGGCAATAGTACGCATATCTCGAATTGGCACTTGCTCGGTCAATAAATTTTGCAACACTTTCGCAACAACGCCTAACGACAACATTTTCAGCAAGTCTTCAACTAATTTTGGCGCAGTTTTCGCCAAATTATCGAGCATTCGTTGTGATTCTTCGTAACCTAATAATTCATGTGCGTGCGATTGCAATAAATGGCTTAAATGCGTCGCTACAACCGTTCCAGAATCTACAACGGTATAACCCATGGTTTGTGCATAATCTTTTTGATTTGGCTCAATCCAAACAGCATCTAAGCCAAACGCAGGATCTTTACAGGCTTTACCGACTAATTCGCCAAAAACTCGACCAGGGTTAATTGCCATTTCCATTTCGGGGATAATTTCAGCTTCACCAACCGTGACACCCATTAACGAAATGCGGTATGTCGTTGGACTTAAATCTAAGTTATCTCGAATATGAACAGATGGAATTAAGAACCCCAACTCTTGAGAGAGTTTTTTCCGCACGCCTTTAATCCGCACCATCAATTGCCCGCCTTGTGTTTTATCAACCAACGGAATCAAACGATAACCCACTTCTAGCCCAATCACATCGACAGGCATAACGTCTTCCCAGCTCAAATCGCGCGTTTCTACCAAAGTTTGTGCTATATCTGGTTTGCTTGAGTTAAGTGTATCGAGTGCGAGCTGTTTACGGCGTTTATCGATGATATATGCCGAACCACCCAAAATTGACGACAACAATAAAAACACGATGTTTGGCATTCCAGGAATTAAACCTAACGCGCCAATCACACCGCCAGTAATCATCAAGGCTTTCGGATTTTCAAATAACTGCTGACTGACTTGTTGACCGATATTTTGACTTGTCGCTCCAACTTTTGTGACCACCAACGCCGAAGCCGTTGATAATAATAAAGAAGGAATTTGCGCCACCAAACCGTCACCGATTGTCAGTAAAACGTAACGCTCACCTGCATCATGAAAACTCAAATCATGTTGCAACATACCAATCACCAAACCGCCAATCATATTGACGAATAAAATGATAATCCCCGCAATCGCGTCACCTCGCACGAATTTACTAGCACCGTCCATGGAGCCGTAAAAATCGGCTTCCATGGCAACTTCGGCTCGTCTTGCACGCGCTTCATCTTGAGTAATCAAACCTGCGTTTAAATCCGCATCAACAGCCATTTGTTTACCTGGCATCGCGTCCAATGTGAAACGTGCGCCAACTTCTGCAACCCGTCCCGCGCCTTTTGTGACAACCATAAAATTGATGATAATCAAAATGGTAAACACAACCAAACCGACAGCGAAATTCCCCCCGATGACAAATTCACCGAAGGCTTCAATCACTTTTCCAGCCGCATCGCCACCGTTGTGACCTTCTAATAAGACAACACGAGTTGACGCGACGTTTAACGCTAATCGCAGTAAAGTCGCCAACAAAATGACGGTTGGAAAGGAACCAAAATCCAACGGTTTGAGCGTATAAACAACGACTAATAAAATAATCAGTGAAAAAGCAATGTTAAACGTAAAGAAAATATCGAGTAAAAACGCAGGTAACGGTAACATCACCATCGATAAAATCATGATGATGACAAATGGCGCACCTAATTCGGCTTTACCGAGCATTGCCAAAAAAGTTTTGAGTTTAGTTAAATCCATGACGCATTATTCCTGTTTAAATTCGGACGGCACTTGAATATCTTTTGGTGGTGCAGGTTTCGTGCCGTGCGTTTTAGCCGCTTCTTTAAGCTGAAAAATATACGCCAGCACTTGCGCTACGGCTAAATATAAACCTTGCGGAATTTCATTATCTAATTCGGTTGAATAATATAAAGCACGCGCTAAAGGCGGTGCGGCAACTAAGGGGACGTTGGCTTCAATGGCTAAATTACGAATTTGTGCGGCGATTAAATCAACCCCTTTTGCAACCAGAATTGGCGCAGAACCAGAAGCCTCATCGTATTTCAACGCAATCGCATAATGGCTTGGGTTGGTAATAATCACGTCTGCATTCGGTACTTCTTGCATCATGCGATTTTGCGCCATTTCCATTTGCGTGCGACGAATCCGCCCTTTAATTTCAGGGCTACCTTCGGATTCTTTATGCTCGTCTTTGATTTCTTGCATTGACATTTTTAAGTCAGTGCTGTGCTTCCAAAGCTGGTACGGCACATCAATTGCCGCAACCGCAATTAACGAGCCGCTTAAAATTAAGAAACTATAACCAATCAATTTGAGCGCGTGAATAACCGCTTGCTCCATTGGCTCAGAACTTAATCCGAGCAATTCTGCGAAAATTGAGTTGAATAAAAGCCAGCCAATTAAACCGACAAGCGTGATTTTGAGTAAGGCTTTAAGTAGCTCAACTAAGCCATTCATTGAAAATAATTTAGGCAAGCCTTTGATTGGATCGAGCTTGTCGAATTTAGGTGTTATTGATTCCATATTAAAAATCCAACCTCCTAAGGCAATGGGGGCGACAATAGCGGTGATAGTTAAAATCGCTAACATAGGCGTGATGAGTAATAACCCGTCGCCCATAGCTTGTTTAAAAAAGACGATTGATGTTTGTGGTTCAAAAATAACGGCACGAGAAACATGAAAATGGCTTTGCATCATGGAAATCAAACCCATGCCAACGCTTTCACCTTGCGAAATTAACAACCAAGCACTCACAATGAGCATCAAAAATGTATTGAGTTCACGCGATCGAGCAATTTGACCTTTATTTTTAGCATCAGTCAGCCGTTTCTGCGTGGGTTCTTCGGATTTTTCTTGTCCAGTATCTTCAGCCATAATTTAATTCAAGCGCAGTAAATGTTTAATCAAGTTGTAGCCATCATTTAAAATATCTGGTAACAACGCCAAGGTGTCGGGAACTGTCAACCAAATCAATAAAACGCCTAACATCAACGTAATTGGAAAGCCGACTGAAAAAATTTGCAATTGTGGAGCGGATTTAGATGCTACACCAAAAACAACGTTGACCAACAACAAACTAATCACAACAGGCATTGACAATAACAAACCGTCAGAAAAGACTCGCTCACTCCACGCAAGAATTGTCCACACGTCATTGGTATCAAAGGACTCACCAATTGGCAGCGATGTAAAACTATCAACCAACAATTTAATCAACAGCAAATGTCCGTCCAAACTCAAAAACAACAACGTGGTGCTAATCATGTAAATTTGCGAAATAACAGGAACTTGTTGACCATTTAATGGATCAACCATTGACGCGAAACCTAAACCCATTCCGTAAGCAACGCCCTGCCCTGCAAAAATAACCGCCGCAAAAACCATTTGCAAAATAAACCCAGTTGTCAAACCAATCGCAACTTGCTGCACACTAATCATAATGCCTGTGTAACTTAGCATTTCGACTTGAGGCAAAGGAGGCAATACGGGCATGACAATTAACGCAATCGCGCCAGATAAAATAACGCGAATTCGCGCAGGCATCGCATGGACGCTTAACACAGGCATCGAGACAAACATCGCACTGATTCGCATCAGTGGAAATACGAACGTTGCCATTGTATTAAGTAATTGCAATTCAGTGAAGTTCATCGGAATCAACCGATTAGCGTGGGAATATCCCTGATTAAATCACGAAAATAATCAAGAAACATTTGTAGCATCATCGGTCCCATCAAGAGTAAAACACCACCTATCACCACAATTTTTGGTACGAATGTTAATGTCGATTCATTGATTTGCGTTGCTGCTTGAAACATAGCAATGATTAAACCAACCACTAAAGTTGGCAATAACAAAGGAACTGTCAGCTTCACCGCGACGATCATGGCGTTTTGCGCGACAGTGTAAATGATTTCGGGAGTCATGAGATTGACGCTCCGTTAAGTGCCAACAAAAAAACTCGCCGCGAGCATTTCCATAATCAGCGACCAGCCATCAGCGAGAACAAAAAGCATTATTTTAAACGGCAGTGAAATAACCATTGGCGACAACATCATCATACCCATGGACATCAAAACACTGGCAACCACTAAATCGATAATGAGGAACGGCAAAAAAATGAGAAAACCAATTTGAAACGCGGTTTTAATTTCACTGGTAACGTAAGCGGGTAAAAGCAATGAAAATGGAACTTCATCAGCATTCGTTAATTCAGCTTTGCCAGAAATTCGCACGAACAATTCCAAATCACTTTCGCGAGTTTGTTTAATCATAAATTGACGAAATGGAATTGATGCTTTTTCGACAGCTTGCATCGCATCAATTTTTTCTTCCATATAAGGTTGCACCGCTTCGACATTAACTTTGTCAATAACGGGCATCATAATAAAAATCGTCAAAAATAAGGATAATCCTAACAAAACCTGATTGCTTGGCACTTGCCCTGTTCCCAGAGCTTGACGCAACAAACTGAACACAATCATGATTCGTGTAAACGAAGTCATTGTCAGTAACATTGCAGGCAACAACGTCATCAGCGTCATTAACGCCAAAATCTGTAACGTCACGCTGTAGGTTTGTCCGCCTTTGGGATTTGACGTAACAGTCAATGCTTCAATTCCCGCTGGCAAGGCAAACGCAACGTCACTCAAACCAATCGTGGCAAGCGTGAGCAATATGAAAATAACGGTTCGTTTACGCATCAACTTTTCCTTTCATAACTTGTTTTAACTTATGAGCAAAACTATTTCCAGATGATTCAAACGGTGATTTGTTTAAACAGTCCTCGCCTTCTAAAACGTGCAACATATCAATTCGACTTGGCGTAACACCTAAAATCAACTGTTTTTTCCCCGCTTGAACCAAAATCAATCGCTCACGCATTCCCAAAGACAAACCGCCGACAATTTTTAATCTGTCACCGCTATCAAATTGTTGTCGTTGCAGTTGTCGAATTGCCCAAGCACACACAACAAAAATTGCTAAAACAACGAGCAATCCCGATGACCAAGTCAAAAAATCAGTGCTAGAAATTAACGAATTTTGCTGCATTATGCCAAACGTTTGACGCGCTCAGATGGACTAATTACGTCAGTTAAACGAATACCGAATTTGTCATTGATGACCACAACTTCGCCGTGAGCAATCAACATTCCATTCACTAAAACGTCTAACGCTTCACCAGCAAATCTTTCCAATTCAACAACAGAGCCTTGATTGAGCTGTAAAAGATTACGAATGCTGATTTGTGTGCGTCCAATTTCCATCGAAATCACGACGGGGACATCTAAAATGACATCTAAATTAACTTCTTCGGGATTCGGAACGTTGTGCTGATTAGCTTCTTGCTCTTCAAATTCTTTAAAAGACATGGTTTCCATGTCGTCATCTTGTTGGCTCATGTTATGCCTCGCTCATATTTAAGGGTTTAAATTTTTTCAGGTTAAAAACGAAACTTAGTTAAGAATACGTTCTGTAATTTGAATTGCGTAGTTACCATCTGAAATCCCAACTTTGCCATTAAAGATTGGCACATGGGCAGCATTTAATGACACAAAATCAGGCAACTCAATCGGAATTACGTCGCCTTTTTTAAGTTCCAACACGCTACGAATCGACATCGCTTTTTCAGCCAAAATACTGTTGACGGGAACATTTACGCGCACGACTTCACGATAAAGTGAATCGTACCAATTTTCATCAACATCATCTTGGCTGGTATTGATAACATCGAGCAAATCTCGAATTGGTTCTAACATTGTGTAAGGCAATGCGATATGAATATCACCACCACCGCCTTCCAAATCAATGTGGAACGTGGAGACTACAATCAATTCTGTTGGCTCAATAATATTGGCAAAACGAGGATTGATTTCAGAGCTTAAATACTCGAAATCTAAACCGAGTACAGGCTTCCACGCTTCTTTTTGATCTTTAAAAATCAACTCAACCAAAATCATGACAATCCGCATTTCAGTGTTGGTAAATTCTTTACCTTCTGAAGGTGCATTTTCAAAAAAACCGCCGCCGCCAAAAAAGTTATCAACGGCAGTAAAAATCAAGCTCGGCTCAATGACAATCAAAGCTTTACCGCGTAACGGATTAACACGAATGACAGTCAAACTTGTCGGAACAAGCAAACTTTGTGTAAATTCGGTAAATTTTTTAATTTGAATGCCAGAAATATAAATTTCTGCCGAACGACGAATAAATTGAAATACGGAAACTCGAAGCAATCGTGCGAAACGTTCGTTAATCATTTCGAGTGTTGGCATTCGTCCTCGTACAATGCGCTCTTGATGTGCTAAATCGTACGATTTTACAATGCCCCTCTCTTCCATTTCTTCGACAACATCTTCGGAATAGACGCTAGAATCTTCTTCAGGCTCACCACCTGTATCGAAATCGTCGCCACCGCCACCCATGCCATTTAACAAGGCATCAATTTCTGCTTGTGAAAGTAAGTCACTCATAGTCTTATTGCATGATAAATGAAGTAAAAAAGACTTCTTTAATTTCCGAACCAGGCGACATTTTTTCTAGCATCGCGGTTACGTCATCAAAAATTGCATTACGCAGGGAAACTTTGCCCTCATGCGTTTTTAAAGCATCCGTATTTTGAGTACTAATTAGCATGAGCAAATTATTCATAAGCATTGGCTCATTCTTTTTTAACACAGCGATAACCTCTGGATGGTCTGCTGATAGCGATAAAGAGATTTTTACTAAACGTATTGACGCATTTTGTGGAAAATTCACAACCAATGGTTTAGTTATTTCAAAATAAATCGTTGTAACAGGCGGTGGTGCTGGTTCTTCACAAACGGGTGTAGGTATATTTGCGTAATAATGTTGCATCGCAAAGAATGTCCCCCCAGCCCCTACAGCCAAAGACCCAATCACGGAAAGTATCAATATAATTAGGGGTTTTTTAGATGGTTTTGCTTCGCCATCTTCATCTTCAAATTGAGCCATATCGACAACCTATATGTTTATTTACTTACTCGGGTACCAGAAAAATATGCTGGCGATTATACCTATAAACCAATAACGACTGACGACGTTATTGCTGTTGAATTATTAAAAAGCAGTATTTATGCCAATGACTGCATTATGGCTTAATATCGACATATCTCGCTTTTATTCTGCACGTCGATATTATTTGCAAGCAACATCAATTCCACAAATCATGGCATAATACCATTATTGAAATTAGCTGGTTGCATACACCCATTTTTTACGATGAAACTCCATAACGATAAGCTGCGTGAATTAGGACTTGCGGTTATTCAGGTTGAAGCTCAAGCCATTACAGATTTAGCGGCACGCATTGATGCCAATTTTGTGGCGGCGTGCAGAGCTTTATTTGCTTGCAAAGGTCGAATTGTTGTCACTGGCGTAGGAAAGTCAGGACATATTGCAGGTAAAATTGCCGCAACGCTAGCAAGCACTGGAACACCTGCATTTTTTGTGCATTCTGGTGAAGCAAGTCACGGTGACTTGGGCATGATTACAGCTAAAGACGTAATTTTGGCATTATCTAATTCGGGGGAAACAACAGAAATTTTGGCAATTTTACCGTTAATAAAGCGTTTAAACATTTCGCTGATTGCTTTAACTGGAAACGCGGATTCAACACTCGCCAAATTTGCAACCATTCATTTGAATGTGTCCGTCGCGCAAGAAGCCTGTCCGTTGGGTTTAGCTCCAACATCAAGTACAACAGCCGCGTTAGTTATGGGCGATGCGTTAGCAGTTTCTTTGCTCGAAGCACGCGGTTTTACTCGCGATGATTTCGCTTTTTCACATCCTGGCGGACAGTTGGGGCGACGTTTATTATTGCGTGTTAGCGATATTATGCACACCAATGACGCGATTCCGTCTGTTCTCGAAAACACATTAGTGAGTGGCGCGGTATTGGAAATGACGGCAAAAAAATTGGGCATGACAGCAATTGTAAATTCAGAAAATATATTGCTTGGCATTTTTACCGATGGTGATTTGCGGCGATTACTCGGACGCAATTTAAGTCTGCCTGATTGCCCGATTAGTGATGTTATGACGCGCAACAGCACCGTTATTCACGCGGACTTTTTAGCTGCCGAGGCAATGCAAATTATGCAACAAAAAAACATCAATGCTTTATGCGTGATTGATAATCAGCAAAAAGTGTGTGGCGCGTTAAATATGCACGATTTAATTCGTGCGGGGATTGTGTAAATGATACAAACACGAGTGATGGATTTAGCCCGTCAAATTCGACTTTTAATTTTGGATGTTGATGGTGTTTTAACAGATGGAAAATTGTTTTTTGATTATCAAGGTAATGAATTTAAAGCCTTTCATGCCCATGATGGTCATGGCATAAAAATGCTACAACAAACGGGCATTGAAATTGCCGTAATTTCTGGACGTGATTCTTTAATTGTGACCAAACGCATGGAAGAATTAGATGTTACGTTGGTTTATCAAGGTCAAAGAGATAAACGCGCCGCATTTCAAGATGTATTGCAAAAATTAAATTTAACACCTCAGCAAGTGGCGTATGTTGGCGATGATGTGGTTGATTTGCCAATTATGACGCAAGTGGGTTTAGCAATTGCCGTTGCTAATGCAAATGCCCCCGTTAAAGCGTTTGCAGATTGGACAACAACGTTAAGCGGCGGACTCGGTGCGGTGCGTGAAGTGTGCGATATGATTATGCAAGCACAAAATAATTTTGAGTCGTTGCTAAATGAGTATTTAGCGTAATGCTAAAAAATAATTCGTTTTATGGTTATGTAATCACTTTGGCGATTGTGAGCGGTCTGTTTGCAAAATTTTTCGTTAATGATGATGCTGAACACCATGAAGCTGCTGAACATAGCGCGGATTATTTCAGTGTCAATTATCAAAAATGGCAAATGAATGAACAAGGCAATTTAGAAACACATTTGACTGCCAATAAAATGGCACATTACAGCGATGACAGCGCAATACATTTAGAAAATCCACAAATTTTTTTTTATAACGCCCAAAATCCAGCGTGGAAAATTCAATCTGAAACAGGCGAAATAGCAAAAGGCAGCGACACGGTATTTTTGAATGGAGGCGTTGAAATCGAACGTGCCGCAAGTTCAAAAGAACGTGAGTTAATTATTCTTACTTCAAATTTAACAGTCACACCACAAACTCATTTCGCACAAACAAGTGAATTTACACAATTACGCAGCGGTAAAAATAGCACTACTGGCATGGGTATGAAAGCAACCTTCAATACCCCCGTTCATTTGGAATTATTAGCACAAGTACATGGCAACTATGACAAAAAATAAACTCATTTGGGTACTCACCGTATTTATTTATAGCTCGTATGCAATTGCCTTAGAAAGTGATGCAAAACAGCCGATTGTGATTGATTCAAATGGTGCAACGTATGACGAAAAATCTGAATTCAGCACTTACAACGGCAACGTTGTTGCAACACAAGGCAGTATTCGCGTTAATTCGGACAAACTAGTCGTCCATTTTAAAGAAGGTGAAGCTGAAAAATTAGTATTCAGCGGTAAAGCTGCGAAATTCAAACAAACACCAAGCATCGGCGGAAAAGATATTACGGGGCAAGCCATGATTGGCGAATTTTATCCGAAACGAAATTTGCTCGTTTTAATTGATGATGCAACGGTTTGGCAAGGAAACGGCACTTATTCCAGCAATTACATTGAATATGATATTAAATCGTCGCTCGTCAAAGCGGGTGATAAAAATACTACAGACAATAGCAAACAGCGTGTTCACGTTGTCATTCAGCCAAAACAATAATTCATGATTCTCGCCGCGCAACAATTGCAAAAACAATATAACAAACGTCCTGTTGTAAATGGCGTTTCATTGCACGTTAAAACGGCCGAAGTCGTTGGCTTGTTGGGTCCAAATGGCGCAGGAAAAACGACAAGTTTTTATATGCTTGTTGGTTTGGTGAAAGCCGACAGCGGTGAAATTACATTAGACGGCAAATCGATTACACAAATGCCAATGCACATTCGTGCAAAAAATGGCATTGGTTATTTGCCGCAAGAGCCATCTGTATTTCGCAAATTGACGGTAGCGGACAATTTACGCGCCGTACTGCAATTACGCGACGATTTAACAGGTGGACAGATTGAATTATTGATGAGTGAATTATTAGACGAATTTCATATTGGTCATTTGCAAAATCAATTAGCATTAAGTTTATCGGGCGGCGAACGGCGGCGTGTTGAAATTGCACGCGCCCTCGCCTCAAATCCAAAATTTATTTTACTCGATGAACCTTTTGCGGGTGTCGATCCAATTTCTGTCGAAGACATCAAAAAAATTATTCAGCATTTAACGCAACGCGGCATTGGCGTTTTAATTACCGAACATAACGTGCGTGAAACACTCGATATTTGCAATCGTGCTTATATTTTAAGTGACGGACGAGTAATTGCTGAAGGTGACGCGGAAACAATCGTCGCTAATAAAGAAGTTAGAGACGTGTATTTAGGCAATAATTTTAGTTTGTAAATCACAGCAGCGCATTCCATCACAGGTTTATCGTTTATGAAACAGTCTTTACATATACGCATGGGACATCAATTGTCGATGACCCCACA
Organism: uncultured Pseudomonadota bacterium; assembly: GCA_903877065.1. Lineage (GTDB taxonomy): Bacteria > Pseudomonadota > Gammaproteobacteria > Methylococcales > Methylomonadaceae > UBA10906. The sequence continues at coordinate 2,100 of CAIRCR010000269.1, read as the reverse complement.
ATTACAGCAAGCCATTAAATTGCTGCAAATGTCTACGTTAGATTTACAGCAAGAAATTCAACAAGCGTTAGAATCCAACATTATGCTCGAATTAGAAGACGAATTTAGTTCGTTTTCACTCGATGCACCATTACACGATAAAAAAACCGATAACCTAGATTTAATGCATGATAGCGAAGGCTCACAAACCGATATTCCTGATGAGTTACCCGTTGATTCATCTTGGGATGACATTTATGAACCCGAAAAAGATTACGAAGTTACTCCAGATTATGACTTCGGTACAATTCAAGAAATTCCTAATTTCGATGGTGAATTTGAAAGCCAACGCACGAGTACGTTAAGTTTACAGGCGCATTTATTAGCACAATTGGATTTGGTTTCATTTTCAGAACGTGATTACGCGATTGCAATTGCAATTATTGATTCGATTAACACGGAAGGCTATTTAATCAGCAGCGTGGACGATATTTTTTATAGTTTGCGTGAACAATTACAAGATTTAGAACTCGACGAAGTTCATGCTGTTTTACATCGAATTCAGTATTTTGATCCCGCTGGTGTTGGAGCGGTTGATTTAAGTGATTGTTTACGTTTGCAATTACAACAACTGCCAGATTCAACGCTACACAAAGCAGATGCACTTATTTTGGTAACGCGCTATTTGGATTTACTTGCAACGCACGAACAAAGCAAATTGGTGCGAAAATTAGCTATCACCGAAGATGAATTAAATGAAATTGTTACGTTGATTAGAACGTTAGACCCTAAACCTGGTGAACAAATTCAAAGTACGCTGTCTGAATACGTTGTGCCTGATGTTTATGTTCAAAAATTAAATGATCGCTGGCGTGTTGAGTTAAATCCAGAAATTGCACCAAAATTGCGTGTTAATGAAATGTACGCGGGACTTATTAAAAAATCCGATTCAAGCAAAGATAACACGGTCATGAAAGATCATTTGCAAGAAGCAAAATGGTTTATCAAAAGTTTACACAGCCGAAACGATACTTTATTGCGCGTGGCTCGGTGTATTGTTGAAAAGCAAACGGCCTTTTTTGAACACGGTTCAATTGCCATGAAATCGATGGTTTTGCGTGATGTTGCCGAAGAATTAGAATTGCACGAATCAACAATTTCGCGTGTTACAACACAAAAATATATGCACACGCCAAATGGAATCGTTGAATTTAAATACTTTTTTTCCAGTCATGTTTCAACTGACGGTGGTGGTGAATGTTCATCAACTGCAATTCGAGCGTTGATTAAAGAGTTAATTGGCAATGAAAATGCAACAAAGCCACTCAGTGATAGTAAAATAGCTGAGTTTTTAAAAGCAAAGGGTATTATCGTTGCTCGCAGAACCGTGGCTAAATATCGCGAAGCGATGTCTATTTCCTCGTCCAGTCAACGCAAGCGTTTATTATAAAAACAAAAAACGCCCGTTGTTATTCTCCTCCTTTATTTTTACAAGGAATTTGTTATGCAAGTCATTATTAGTGGTCATCATTTAGAAATTACAGACGCTTTAAAAGCGCACACCAATGAAAAATTCGCTAAATTAGCGCGTCATTTTGACAAAGTGACAGATGTTCACGTTATTTTGAGTGTGGATAAATTAGTGCAAAAAGCAGAAGCAACATTGCATTTTGCTGGAACAAAATTTTTTGCTGAAGATCATCAAGAAGATATGTACGTTGCTATCGATGAGTTAGTAACTAAATTGGATCGTCAAATTTTGAAACACAAAGAAAAACACGCCTCACATTAAAATTAGGCAATGGATTCAAGGTGAAAGGTAAAATCCTGCGCCTTGAACATCGCATTAAAAACTGATGCGACAGCAACGAAAATTTTCCCCCACTTCTTTTTATCCGACATTCACCACCCCTATTTTGAAATTCTGGCATTTTATAACAAATTGATATTAAACAATTTTGTGTTTTTTCTTATTTTATGCAAATCCATAATGGCAGGATTTTTTCGAGAAAAAGACAAAATTTGAAACAAATTGGTCAAATATCAAAAATTTTGGTTGCAACCGTATTGGGACATTCCTCTATGTTTTGGCAACTAGTGGCAATTAAAAACGCAACCTAT
>CAIRCR010000268.1 GCA_903877065.1 uncultured Pseudomonadota bacterium | reverse complement strand
TTTTTATCCGTCATTTCAGCTTGTGATTTTGTTTCAATCATTAAAATAGCATCTTCTGTTTCAGCGACAAAATCAGGAATATATTCGGGATGATCAATTCCATCCTTGTAATAAATTTGAAACTGTCCTTTTGCAGGTTTAAACCATTTCTGTGAGTCACGTTCTAAAATAATTGAAAAACGACGCTCTGTATCCGAATCAAATTTCTGATAGTTATACAAACATTTGCTGAAATTGCCAAAAAGTAGCTGTTTGATTTTTGATTTATCAGAAACCGTATCACGGTAAGAATGAACGGGCTGATTTTCAGAAACGGTATAAGCACATTGTTTTAGCGGTGTAAAACCACTGCGTATTTCAACTTCGTAATCGTCCGCTTTTTCCCAAAAGTTTTCTGTCATTTGTGTGTACACATTTTTGGCAATTAACTGACGGTTGTTGTTTAGTACATTATTCACTTCATCTTCAGACAAATAGCTATTAAGGTGCTGGACTACCTGCGAGGCTAACTCATAAATCAGATCAGCATGTTCGTCGTAGCATATATCATCATAATCAATTAACGCATGAACAATATAATCTTCAGGAAGTTGCTCAGTTAAACCAATCTGGGAATTCATGAATTCTTGTTTATTGGTTTGCAAGCTTTGAATCACAATATCTCGCGTAGAAGGCTGTAAATTTAGTCCTGTCAGATTTAAAGCAAAAGGTCTATATCCATAAGAAACATCTCCTTTTGGAACGACGACAATTCGCGGAATATCGATGGTTTGTTGAACCATTAAATTAGTCGCTTTTTTAACAATTTCCGCTATATCAATAGGCTCTTGATCATTGGGTAAACTTTGTTGACCTGCCTTTAATTGCTCTGTCACTGATGTGATAAGTTGCTGCTGAACTGCATTATTGAGCAATGCCTTACTTGTTGGCGCTGTGCTTGGGCTATGTTGAAGTTTATTAAGTGCGGCAATGGCAATTTGAGCCACTTGAATTTCAGATGGATTTTTGAAAATAGATTGCGTGGCTATTTGAGCGTTGGCAATATTATTTTCTTCCATATTACTTTCGCCACTTATCAACACCTCTAAATTTGATTTAACGATGACACTTTTGTTTTTGTCTGTATCAGAAGGTGCATCGAGAATAATTTGTTTTAAACGTAGTGGGTTTTGTGGGTTGTTTGCTTCGTCAATAATTTCTTGAAAGCGATCATGTGCCACAATATTTAATCTATCTACCGCAGCCACATTGGTTCTTTTGCCATAAGGCAAACGAAGACCACGACCAATAGATTGTTCAATCAATGTGCGAGCATTAGCCGCGCGTAATGGAACAATGGTGTAAAGATTAGTAACGTCCCAGCCTTCTTTGAGCATATTAACGTGAATGACCACTTCTGTGGGTTCATTATGATTCTCAACAGCTAGCAATCGCGTAATCATTTCTTCTTCTGCGGCTCCTGTTTTACTGCTATCTACTTGAATAATTTTGCCTTTGTATCGCCCATCAAAAAATGCAGTGGATTCCATTAAATCAAGTAACTGTTTTGCGTGTGTTGTATCCCTAGCGATTACTAACATAAAAGGTTTGACGACAGGTAAATCATTTTCATGGGCGTAAGTCAGTAACTCTACTTTTGTCGCTTCATGTAGACGAATGCCGTCCATCAATTTTATTTGTTCAAGTTCTTCAGTTTTATATTGTTTGGGATCAAAGTTGCGCTGTGTGACAACGGCGGGTTCTTTGACAAAGCCGTCATCCATTGCTCGCGCTAGTGGGTAATCAATGACGACATTTTTGAATGCCGTTGTTCCTTTTCCTGTTTCTGTAAAGGGCGTTGCTGTGAGCTCTAAGCCAAACAGTGGTTTAAGTTCATTTAACGCACGTACTCCCGCATCAGCTCGATAACGATGTGATTCGTCCATCAACAGCACTAAATCGGGTAACTCCGCTAGATAGTTGAAATAGCTGTCACCTAAATATTCAGATAAGCGTTTAATTTTTGGTGATTTTCCACCACGTACTTCTGAATTGATTTTGGAAATGTTAAAGATATTAATTGAAATTGAGGTAAACGTATCAAACACCCGACCTTTTGTTTCGTAGTCATCACCCGTAATAATTTTAGGAGAGTTAAACGCAAATTCCGAAATGCCTTTAAATACATATTTTCTTGTGTTGGGCGTAAAGTCTTCAATGAGCTTGTTATAAATGGTTAAATTTGGAGCAAGGACAAAGAAATTACAAATACCATGTGCTAGGTGCAAATAACTAATGAAAGCACCCATTAATCGTGTTTTACCTACACCTGTTGCTAATGCAAAGCATAGGGAAGGGAAGTCTCGCTCGAAATCCGATAATGTAGGGAATTGAGCTTTTAGGGTTTCCAACAAAATCGGCACATCACGTTTGGGATGCAATATGTCTGGCGCTATTTCAATCACTTTTTGCAGCGCTTCAAGTGATTCGCGTTGTGGCATACGCAAACTTAAACGTCCTGCTACCGTTTGAAGTACACGATTTTTCATTTGTTGGATTTCCTATCGAATGATAAATTTTGGATGTGACACAATCATCTTTGCCGTTTTACGCTGCAACCAATTCTGTTGGCGCAATGGGTTTAGGTTTGCGGTGAGATTGGAATTGAAAATCCAATAAATCAACAGGTTTTGAGCGTTTGCTTAAATGTAAAACTTCTAAGCCAACAATTTCGCCTGCTGCGTCATAGTCCACAATAATACCGGCTGCAATTTCTTCTGATTCAACCACTTCAACATCTATTAACTGTAAATGCAAAGCGTCAGCAACTTCATCAATATTTAGTTTCATAATTTATTTCTCATATTACGGTCGAAAAAAGCAGTGATAACGCGTGTTGGATCCACATTTGGGTTAACAATAACACGTAATACACGCCCCTCAAATTCTTCAATTTTACCAATTCGATGCTCTAGTTCAGCATCAGTTGAATCAGCCTGTACGAGCTGTGGCGAAGAAATAACCCGTTCTAGCCATTCCAAACGTATGTTTGAACGTTTTTTTAAACTTTCTTTTGCATGAGTCGTTAATTCATATTTCACGATAAATCACCAAACAAATCCATTGTTGCATTTGTTTTCTCTTTTTCTTTAGCGGGTTGAGTAAAAGGTAAATCGGCTGTGTTCGCCATTGGTAAATTCGCCACGTTCAAGCTGTAATCATCATGCGCCCATTCACAGCTATGTAGCAGCATTTTTGGAATTTTCTTGACGGTTAAATTGGGGAATTGATCGGATTTTCCACGAAATGCAGCGCAACACACAAGCAGTGAGTTTTCGCCCACTTCATCTGATAAATCCTGTAATTGTTGCGGTGACAGATTGTGTGTTGTGACATAAATAAAATCATTTTCAGAAGAATAGCCGTGTTTCCACCACAGGCTTTCAGAAGGGGCGTAGGTGAAACCTTGATTCTTGCAAACAGCTTCTGCCAACATTTCAGCATTGTACTCTTTGTTGATAATCCAATTCCCCCAACGGTCTTGTTCAAGCAATGAAGGCGCAAGTTTGTAATAACGAAAACCACCGCCACCTTTCCAATTCACCGTTTTAGAAATCCCGCCTTGGTCTTGCCCATCAATCACTTTTTGCAAACGCGGCATAATATGTGTGTGGCAATGTTCACCGAGTTCAATCATTATCCAACGTCGCCCCAATTTGTGCGCCACTGCACCTGTTGTGCCTGAACCTGCAAAGGAATCTAAAACAAGGTCGTTTGGATTTGTGGCTAACGTT